>JALYXE010000298.1 GCA_030947265.1 Acidobacteriota bacterium | reverse complement strand
CAGCTCGACCGTCTTTCGCTCATCGATCACTTGACCGAGCGAGGAAGATTCGGGCGCCAGCAGCGGCGTCTGTGCCGTTACTTCGACCGTCTGATTGACTGCGCCGACCTCGAGCGCCACATCGATTTTGCTGGTTGATCCGGTTTCTACCGTTACCGGCGAGCGCACCAGACGCTTAAAACCCGGGTTCTCGACAGTAACCGAGTAGGCAGCCGGCGGAACGTTTACGAATTGATACAAGCCGTCGGCATTGGTTCTCTCGGTGCGCTTTTCACTGGTCCCGAGATTGGTAAGTACCACTTCGGTATTGGAAATGGTCGCGCCCGAAGGGTCGGTTACGTTTCCAATAACAGTTCCGAAGGTTGTCTGAGCGTTGAGGCGGGGAGCAGCGACGACAAGCGCAGCAAGTGCTCCCAAAAGAGTACTACGAAGTAGCCTTTTGAACATAGACGAAATTCCCCTGATGACGAAGGCTATCACGATTCATTCGAGCTATCGTCAAAGGAGACATAATGCCAAACCGCAACGAAAAAACTCTTCTCGCAATCGGGGCCCTGATTTGGGTTGCCGCTTGCAGCCAAGCCGCAATCGGGCAAGTAAACGTTCTTACCTATCACAATGACAATCCCCGCAGCGGGCAAAACATCGCCGAGACTATCCTCAGCCCTGGCCGTGTAACCGCGTCCCGCTTCGGCAAACTGCTCACTGTCGCGATGGATGGCAAGGTCGACGCCCAGTCGCTATTCGTATCGGGTTTAAGCATGCCGGGGCGCGGTACGCATAACGTCGTTTTCGCGGCGAGTGAACACGATAGCGTCTACGCTTTCGATGCGAACAGTGGAAGCATTTTTTGGCACGTGTCACTCTTAAAAGCGGGCGAGACGACATCCGACAATCGCGGTTGTGACCAAGTCACTCCTGAAATCGGCATTACAGCCACTCCGGTTGTCGATCTCACGGCTGGGCCGCATGGCACTATCTACCTCGTCGCGATGAGCAAAGACTCAAACGGTAACTATTATCAGCGCCTGCATGCGCTCGACCTCACCACCGGCGCGGAAGAGTTTGGCGGGCCGCAGGCGATCAAAGCAACCTATCCAGGTACGGGCGCTAATAGCAGCAACGGAAAGGTGATCTTCGACCCCAAACAGTACAAAGATCGCGCTGGCCTTCTCCTGCTGAACGGCGTCGTCTATACCAGTTGGGGATCTCATTGCGACTACAATCCCTATACAGGGTGGCTGATCGGGTATGATCGGCTGACACTCGCCCAAACAAGCGTATTTAACTTTGCGCCGAATGGGAGCGAAGCCGCGCTTTGGAATAGCGGAGGCGGACCGGCGGCCGACTCGCAAGGCAACATTTTTGTGTCGGTTGCGAACGGCACTTTCGATACCTCCCTCAATTCGCAGGGTTTCCCGAGCAGGGGCGATTTCGGCAATGCCTTCGTGAAGCTTTCGCTCCAGAGCGGAAAGCTTGTTCCCCTCGATTACTGGACCATGGATAACACCAACAGTGAGTCTGGTAGCGATACGGATCTGGGTTCTGGCGGCATCATGCTATTGCCGGATCAAGTCGACGCGAGCGGGAAGACTCGTCACCTCGCGGTAGGAGCAGGTAAAGATTCCAACCTGTACGTTGTCGACCGCGACAACATGGGTAAGTTTGACTCCACATCGGACGCAACTATCTATCAGCAACTGACCGGGGCATTGCCTGGCGGAGTTTGGGCCAACCCTGCCTATTTTGGCAACTACGTTTACTTCGGCTCCGTTAATAGCACCGTCCAGGCGTTCCAGTTCAGTAGTGCGCGCCTGTCTGCGGCTTCGGCCACTACTCACTCGTTCACTTATCCCGGCGTTACGCCCAGTATCTCGGCGTCTGGCTCGTCTAACCCTATTTTGTGGGCTGTCGAAAACACCAGCCCGGCTGTCTTGCACGCCTACGATGCGACGAATCTTTCGATTGAGTATTACAACAGCAATCAGGCAAGCTCCGGGCGCGATCAGTTTGGGCCCGGCAACAAATACATCACGCCTACGATAGCCAATGGCCAGGTATTCGTGGGAACCACGAACAGCGTGGCGGTATTCGGTCTGGTGCCGAAACTGCCCCTTGCCAATGGCGCATACACCGTCACTAGTCAGATGAGCACGCTGCTGCTTGACGACCCGGGCTTTTCCCCTACCTCCGGCACCCAAATTATTCAGTGGACTCCCAACGGAGGCGCCAATCAGACATGGGTTTTCACCGCCAACGGGAGCGGCTATTACACCATTCGCAACGCATCGAGCGGATTGTACCTGACCGATCCGGGCGGCTCTGCGACTCTGGGGACAAAACTCGAACAACAATCTGCAAACGGCTCCGATTCCCAGTTATGGTCGCTTTCTATTTCGGGGACAGGCTACGTAATACACAACAAAGCGAGCGGACTTGTGGTGGACGATACTGGCTGGAGTCTCCAGCGCGGCACGGGAATGGAACTGTGGAGTCCGACTGGAAATAGTAATCAGG
>JALYXE010000265.1 GCA_030947265.1 Acidobacteriota bacterium | reverse complement strand
CGGCCTATTACGACACGCTGAGCATTTTGAGCACGAATAATCTTTGTAGTGACTTCTATGGCGGGTCGGGGGCGTCGGTCGAGGCCTTTAACCAACTCATTGGCAGGATACGGAAGGGTTACTTTTCTAGTTCAATCGCGATGCGCATGACGGGTCAAACAACCTATATGCTAAACGTCACGACGAAGAAGGAATACAGGCTCTTTGAACAAGTGCTAATTAATGCCAAAGGGCCCTTTTATCGGAACAGGTTTTCATCCTCCGACCCTTCCGTCCCTTCCGTTGGGACTTTTGAACCAAACACCAAGGAGGTTCGAGTATTAATATTTCTGCATGAACTTGGTCATGTCGTTAAAGGACAGGACGGAGAGTGGCTGCTCCCTAATGATGGTAATAGCGACAAGGTAAGCCAGGAAAACACACGAAAGATTGAGGGTATCTGTGGGGATCAAATAAAAGGCTTGGGAAAGTCTGAAACGAAGACGGTTCTCGCAGGACGCAAGCATGCAAATGAGAGCGTGGTTCCCACAAGTGCAACGCCTTAGGCCACCCACGCAAAGAAAACGAATTTGTACCAGGCTTGGTCAGAAAAAGGAGAAGGTTATGAAATCAACAGTTTCGACCGAAGGATTGCAGCTGGCCGGCGGGGCACAGCCGAATCATGGAGGGGAGCCGGAGCAGACTGGCAGCAACATCACCACTCTGAAAGAACTGACGTTCCGGCTTCTTCGCGAGTTGCAATCCATAGGAGAAGTCGACTCGCTGAGCCTTGAGAACGGTCTCGACTTCTACGACGAGGTACGTCGGTTTGAGGTTGACCTTATTACGCGCGCGCTGCTCCAGACGGGCGGACATCAAGGCCGAGCCGCGGGATTATTGCATCTCAAGATAACCACGCTGAACTCCAAAATCAAACACTACAAGATAGTCCTGGAAGATTTGGCCGCCTTCAGGATAATTAAGAGAGGCGAAAGCGAAACTCGCCAACACGCATGAGTTCCGAGTCCGTCTGATGCATTTTTGTTTTGGCATGAAACTCAAAAAATATTCGTGCTATTAACGCATTCGACCCTTTCTTACCTCGCTTCACACGAAACAACTTCCTATCGTGGCCACACTAGATGACTGTGACTGGGTCTCCAGTTCATGCGCTATTGCATAAAACCCTTTAGTAATCCTAGTGGGAAGACCTGTTGTCTCCGGTTCCAATCAAACTCTCAATTCTCTGATGAAAAAATGGAAAGTGGTGCCGTTGCCAAAGAGTCCTCCGCGAGCAGTATCCAATAACGGCAACTTCCTATTCGCGGAATCCAAATCCAGCAATGTGACTTTCACAGTCCTCACTGTGAGCAGGCCCAGGGGAGTGATGAGACGGCCTTTTGGACAGGTGGACCAGCGGGCACGATCGTTGCACCTGTGACCTGCATTCAGCGTTGGGCTGAATGGCCGGCAATCCACATTTTCGGAGGTCTGGAGTTGCCCACCTTGGCAAAGTGCCGGCTAAAAGAGTGCTGAGTTTAAGGTCTCCCCGATTGACCTGAGCGAAGATCAGACTTGACCGCCAGACTTTGAGATTCTGTTGAACAGTTTGAGTAGACCTCAGGATTCATGACTGATTCGGGCCGTTATTTCATCCGGGCAACTACAAATTTTTTCAAAAGAAGTTGGAGGGTAATTCAATGCGTAAACCAGCGGGATCTGTGTTGGCCGTTTTGCTAACGCTGTTGACGTTTTCTACGATCGCTTTGGCGCAGGCAACCGGTGGTTCCGTCAGTGGACAAGCGCTCGATCAAAACGGAGCAGCAATTCCTAACGTTACAGTCACCTTGAAAAATGAGGCCACGGGCCAAACTCTGACAACCCAAACCACGGGTACCGGGGCTTTCAGCTTTCCTAATACCCTGGGTGGCGAGTACACAATTAGCGCTGAAGCCCAGGGGTTCCAGAACGCAACGCAGAAAGTAAGAGTACTGCTCAATCAGGAGAGCACTGTTAACTTGGTGCTAATACCTGCAGGCGTGAGTAGCGTTGTGAATATCACGTCGAGCGGGGAAGCGTTGGTGCAGACCGACACGTCCCAGATCGGAAGGAATTTTGAAACGCGACAGGTCGAGGACCTGCCCATCTTCAATGACGTGCGAACCCTCGCCCTGCTTTCACCGAATGTGGTAGCTCAGGGTGTCGGCGTCTCGGGAGACGGCGGGTCCGTTGGGGGCACGCGCCCACACGCCAACGCTTTTAACGTTGATGGAGTAGATAATAATTCTCCGGATCTGACCGGCAAGCAGGTGAATATTATTCAGGACTCCATTTCCGAAGTGGCGATTCTAACCAATAACTATAATGCCGAATTCGGTACCGGCGGCGCAGGTCAGTTCAACACGGTAACGAAGAGCGGCAGTAATAGTTTTCACGGTTCAGCCTTTGGATATTTGCAGAACAGACACCTCAACGCCACTTCCACCAGCGAGGAGTTCAACATCAAATCCGGGGTGATCAGCCAGAAGCCGCCATTCACCGATCCCCGTTATGGAGGTACGTTTGGCGGACCGATTTTGAAAAACAAGCTATTCGCCTTCGGCGCGTATCAACGTGAGCCGATCAGGCAACAGGCGAGTGGAGTTTCTTATACGGCTCCCACCGCCGCCGGACTTACACAAATCGCTGCACTGCCGGGCTCAAGTTCTTTTGTTGTCAATCTTTTGCGCGACAATTTGATCCTGCCGAGCGCTGCCACGACAACTCAAACCGTGCTAGGCACTTCAGGAATTCCATTTGGGGTCGTCTCGCTGGTTACACCGGGGGGTTCGCTCGAAACCCAGTATCAGATCAATCTCGATCATGTGATGGGCACCAAAAACCAATTCCGGTATCGCTTCAGCTCTGACA
>JALYXE010000397.1 GCA_030947265.1 Acidobacteriota bacterium | reverse complement strand
GTGCAGAGACGCGCAAGAAATGGCAGGTCCTTTTGAAGGACGATCTTCTGTAGCCCAGGTTGGTGAACTGCTCATCATATGCCTCCTAATACATGCGAATGCGTCTGGGGAGGCGCAGGATGCCGTTGGAATTTGCTGACGGTCGTATCTGAATGTGGCCAAACAGAACCCTACACTCCTAACCGTCTCTGCTACGAAGATACGCAAGGAAGTCCGGAAAACTTCCCGAATTGTGACGAAGAGGCCAGAGGACGGGACAAATAGGCTAAGCGGAAGCTCGAACGCGACGGAATTAGGTGGGCTACCCTAACGATCCTAACCGCGTGAGGCGCTGCGGCGACGGAGTGCAGCGGCGCGTGTCAGAGGAACGAGCGCGTCGGTGCTGCCTTCGGCAGGAGGTTCAACGAAGTTGGTTAACTCATCGGCGTGTGACTGAAGGTATTGAAAGAACCGTTCAAACTCGTGCTGCATCGCGTCCATCTTTTCGCGCATGTTGAGAATGATTTCCACGCCCGCGAGATTTACACCGAGGTCACGTGTGAGGGAAAGGATTAACTCGAGCCGCTCAAGATCGGGGTCGGTGTAAAGGCGCGTGTTGCCGTCAGACCGCGACGGCTTAAGTAGTCCCTCGCGTTCGTAAAGACGCAGCGTTTGCGGATGGATGCCATACTGATCCGCCACGGCGCTGATTGTGTAAGTCTGTGGTTTGCGCTTCATAAATCGGTAAATGGTAAATCGTAAATGGTAAATAGTAGGACATTGGCCTGCGCAAAGAATTCGTGCCCGTGCGACTCTTGAACCGCGCGTTTTCTATTTACCATTTACCATTCACTATTTACTGCAAATTTACTCCAAACCCATTTCAACTCGCGGGTTGTCCGCGTTCATCTTCGAATACTGCCGCAACAGCTCCTTTGTCTCTTCCGAAATTACTCTGGGGAGCGTCACCTGTACTTCAATAAATTGATCACCTCTGGCACCGGGTTTTCGTAATGACGGTGCGCCACGGTGTCGTAAGCGAAACTTCTGGCCTGACTGGGTCGAGGGTGGTATGCGCAACTGCGCTTTGCCTTCAACGGTCGGTACTTCAATCTTTGCTCCCAACGCAGCTTCGGGAACGGTTATGGGAACGGTGACATAAATGTTGTCGCCTTTGCGGGTAAAGTATTTATGAGTGCCGACATTTGTGATGATGTGCAAATCTCCTGCTGGGGCGCCGAGGCGGCCGCCCTCGCCTTTCCCAGGGATCCTGACGCGCGACCCTGTTTCTACTCCGGCAGGAATGCGCACTTTTACAGTTTCAGTTTTCGGCACCGTGCCCTTGCCTTTGCATAACGAGCAAGGTGATCGTCTTCGACCGGTTCCGCCGCAGTCTGGACATTCCTGGGCAAAGCGCAATCGTCCGCCCGCGCGTTGCACTTGTCCCGTGCCTTTACACGTGGCGCAAACCATCACCGGGCCACCGATATCTCCAGCACCATTGCAACGCGAGCATTGTTCGGAACGATTGACCGTGAGGTTGGTAGTTAACCCGTTGATGGCTTCTTCGAAAGATAAAGCCAGGGGCATTTCTATGTCGGCGCCCCGCTTTGGCTGAGGCCGAGGTGGCTCCTGTTCCTTCGGGCCTCCGCCGCTAAAGAGATCTGCGAAGATGTCGCGAAAGCTCGAGCCACCACCGCCGCCGGAAGATGTGGTCGTGCTCCAGTCGAAACCGCTGAAATCAAATCCAGGCGCCGTACGTCCGCTGGTTGGTCCAGCGCCACGTGCAGCAGCGTCAGCGAGGTTGTCGGAATACTGACCGAAGCGATCGTAGACGGAGCGTTTTTTTGGATCCGAAAGCACATCATGTGCTTCTGTTGTCAGCTTGAAACGATCTTCAGATGCTTTGTCTCCCGGATTAACGTCAGGGTGATACTTGCGCGCGAGTCGGCGGTAAGCCTTCTTAATCTCTTCAGGCTTAGCGTCGCGCTTTATACCCAAAACTTCGTAATAATTTTGCTTGGCCATTGTAGAAAACTGACGCGGTGAGGGGGGAGACGCGGCGACGCGGTGAAAGTACGCAACTTCTCCCCCGTCCCCGTTTCTCCGCGTCACCGCGTCAGTTGCCCTTACTTTTTCTCGTCTACGTCGACGTATTCCGCGTCGATTACGTTATCTTCACCTGAACCAGCCGCGGATGAAGCGCCTGCCGCCGAAGCTTGATCCTCCGTAGGCGTTTCAGCTCCTGGCGTTCCGGTCTGTTGATAAAGCGCTTCTGCCAGTTTGTGCGAGGCGGTTTGTAGTTGGTTGAAAGCTTCATTCATTCTTTCAACTCCACCTTCCGCCAGCGCCTTCTTGGCTTCGGCAATTGCCGTCTCTACATCGCCGGCGACAGCACCAACTTTTTCGCGATTGTCGTTGAGCGTTTTCTCCATCTGGTAGACGAGTCCGTCCAATTTATTGCGCGCTTCGATTTCCTCACGCTTCTTAACGTCGTCGGCAGCGTGAGACTCAGCGTCGCGCATCATCTTGTCGATCTCTTCTTTCGAGAGACCGGAAGAAGAAGTGATCGTAATCTTCTGTTCTCGGCCCGTGCCCATGTCCTTGGCCGACACGTTAACTATGCCATTGGCATCGATATCAAACGCCACTTCAACCTGCGGCATGCCGCGAGGTGCTGGTGGGATGCCGATGAGGTGAAACTTGCCCAGCGTTCGATTGTCGCTCGCCATGGGACGTTCACCTTGCAACACATGAACCTCCACGGATGTCTGATTGTCGGAGGCTGTCGAGAAGATTTCCGACTTGCGCGTTGGGATAGTGGTGTTGCGTTCGATGAGTTTGGTAAACACGCCGCCCAGAGTTTCGATACCCAGGCTAAGGGGAGTCACGTCCAGCAACAGAATGTCGGTCTTCTCGCCCGACAGCACGCCCGCCTGCACGGCCGCGCCGATAGCTACCACTTCGTCAGGATTTACACTCTTGTTCGGTTCTTTGCCGAACAAGTCCCGCACCATCGCTTGTACCTTGGGAATGCGGGTCGAACCGCCGACCAGCACTACCTCATCGATCTTTTTGGCATCGACACCCGCGTCTTTTATGGCTTGCTCCACGGGCCCACGCAGACGTCCCAGGATCGGCTCAGCCAACTGCTCGAATTTTGCGCGCGTGAGCTTCATTGCCAGGTGTTTTGGCCCAGACTGATCTGCCGTTACGAACGGCAGATTGATCTCGGTCTCCATGGTGCTGGACAATTCAATCTTCGCCTTCTCCGAAGCCTCCTTCAAACGCTGCAAAGCCATCTTGTCATTTGAAAGATCAATTCCCTGATCGCGCTTGAATTCTTCGATGATCCATTCAGTCAAACGTTCGTCAATATCGTCACCGCCCAGGTGTGTATCACCGTTGGTCGACTTTACCTCTACTACCCCTTCGCCAACTTCGAGTATTGATATATCAAAAGTACCGCCGCCGAAGTCGAAGACCGCAATCGTTTCATCCTTCTTCTTGTCAAGACCGTAGGCGAGCGCCGCGGCGGTTGGCTCATTAACAATGCGCATTACTTCGAGGCCTGCAATCTTGCCAGCATCCTTAGTCGCCTGCCGCTGAGAATCATTGAAGTAAGCGGGAACAGTAATCACCGCTTTATCTACCTTTTGACCCAGATAGTCCTCAGCCGACTGTTTCATCTTCTGCAAAATGATTGCCGAAATCTCCGGCGGGCTCCATTCCTTCCCGCCAGCCACAATGCGCACATCGCCGCTGCTGCCTGCGCCTTTTACCTTGTAGGGCACTTGCTTTATCTCTTCCGTAACCTCTTCAAAGC
>JALYXE010000396.1 GCA_030947265.1 Acidobacteriota bacterium | reverse complement strand
GCGCTCACAATGCGACAGCCCTAGGCAAACAGCGGGGGCGAGCCCACCTTCCGGACCACGAGTTAATCACAGTTGAGGTCTAATCGGTGCCTGAAGGGTTTTCAAGGAAAAGGAAATGAGCTAGTCGCAGAGTCTCTCAGGTTGGGAAGGGGGCATGCCCCCGCTCTTCGTCAGTTTCTTTTCTCATAAGTTCTCCAACCCAACTCTTTCATGGCCTTTGATAACTTCTCAGAATCATCAGCCCACCACCAATCTTGATCCACTGGCAGGGGTTCACCGGTTCCCATATAGAATGCCCGAAAGCTGGACCAGCGATAATCTTTGGCCGCCGCGACCAGCCGAGCCTTCAGCGGATTGGCATGAATGTAGTTTATCTTTTGCCAGATCATCCAAGAGTGGTTGCGCCTTAAAACTCTCCTGCCATACTTGATGTGTTGAGCCATCATTATCCAGTTTGAATTTGACTCCCTGCACCGCCTCGATGATAGCTCTTGCTGAAAGGCCTTTTAGCTTTCCAGTAAACTCTTTGATTCGTCCGTCTTGTGGATTAACAATTAGATGAAGATGATCAGGCATCAAAACATATGCAATCAATTTGCAGGGCCAGTCTCTAAGCAGGTTCTTAAAAGTGTCGACAAATGACTGGCAACACGCGTCTTGCTTAAAAACAGGAACCCTGTGGAGAAAGTTTCCAGTGACAAAGTGCAAAGCTCCAGGCAAGTTCTGATTTAACCATTTACGAACCACTGAAGTTAGGAAACAAATTCCTGGGCTCGGGAGCAAGCTAACCTGACAATGCAAAAAACATCGGACTTGCCTAATTTCTTTCTAAGATTAAAGCTTTGGAGCAATAAACATGTCTTCAGCGCAGCAGCGGGGGCATGCCCCCTTCCTAACCTGAGAGATTTTAGACTTAATCAGTTTCTGAGGTTCGAGAGCTTCTTCAAAAACGGAAATCAAACGCATTCGCGCTTTAGTCGTCTCAGCTTTACTGGTAGAATTTACCTGATGTAAATGCGATCTTCCCGCATGTCGCTCCAATCGGTTTTCCGGAGTAATCATTCGATGTCCAGTAAGCAGTCAGCCGCAAGTGAAACACCTTCCGTTGCCCTGGCCAAAACCGCGTCGTCTCGGAAGGCGCGCCAGGATAGCGTAAGCTCAATGGAGACGGACGACTACGTTTGTATTACTCCCTCGACGCCGCTCTCCCAGGCGATCGAGGCCATGAAACAGGATGAGGGCGGCTGCGCGATTGTTTGCGAAAAGGATGACAAAATAGTCGGCATTTTTACCGAACGAGATCTTTTGACGAAAGTTGTGGGCGAGGCAATTGACATGAATGCTCCTGTGAGCGACTGGATGTCGCCGGTGGTGGCGACGTTGACACCGGCCGCGACGATCGGAGACGCGGTTGCCATCATGAATGACAAGGGGTATCGGAACATTCCGCTCGTCAAAGAAGGAAAGCTCGTTGGCTCAATCTCTGTCTTCGACGTCATCCGTTATCTGGCTGAGAGCTATCCGAAAACCACAATGAACCTGCCTCCTAATCCCGATCAGGTGATGGAGAGCACTGACGGAGGGTGAAAAACATTTCCGATTTTCGATTTCCAATTGCCAATTCAAATCCAGATCGTCCTAGCGCACATTGGCAATTGGCAATTGGCAATCGGCAATCGGCACAAGAAAGAAGGCATGATTAAACACAAATGAGCACTCTTATCGAACCACCGGTAGAACATGCGGAGAAGAATCTTGAGGAAATGGAGACCGTGACCATCCGTTTCGCCGGAGATTCCGGCGACGGCATGCAGCTAACGGGAACCCAGTTTACAAACACGTCCGCAGTCCTCGGCAACGATATTTCCACCTTGCCTGATTTCCCAGCCGAGATTCGCGCTCCCGCGGGCAGCCTGCCCGGCGTCAGCGGCTTTCAATTAAATTTTTCCAGCCAGCACATCAAGACCCCTGGAGATCAACCGAGCGTTTTGGTGGCCATGAACCCGGCCGCTTTGAAAGTCAATCTTGCTGACCTCGAAGAGGGTGGTACGCTCATTATTAATACCGACGGCTTTACGCCGGAGAATTTGAAGTATGCGAATTATGCTTCAAATCCTTTGGAGGACGGTTCGCTGGCAGGTTATCGCGTACACAAACTTCCCGTAACTACGCTCAACATGAACGCCTTGAAGGGAAACGTGGAGCTTTCGCGCAAAGAGATCGATCGGTGCAAAAACTTTTTCGCCCTGGGAGTTCTCTACTGGCTCTACGATCGGCCAATGGAAGGAACGCTCGCATGGATCACCAGTAAGTTTGGCAAGAACCCCGAGCTGGCCAAGGCAAACGAGATTGCTTTGAAGACGGGATATAACTTCGCCGACACAACCGAAGTTTTTACTACACACTACACAATCAAGAAGGCGCAGATCGCTCCAGGCAAGTACCGAAAGATTACCGGAAACGAAGCAACAGCCATCGGTTTCGTTGCCGCTTCGCAACTTGCCGGCCGGCCGTTATTTTATGGTTCCTATCCGATCACGCCGGCGTCTGACATTCTCCACGAGCTGGCGCGTCACAAGAGCTTTGGCGTGAAAACTTTTCAGGCAGAAGACGAGATTGCCGCTGTTTGCTCCGCCATCGGCGCGAGCTTCGCGGGCCAGATTGGATTAACCGGAACTTCCGGGCCCGGTGTAGCTCTAAAGCAGGAAGCAATTGGTTTGGCGGTGATGACTGAATTGCCTCTCGTAATAATTAACGTTCAACGTGGCGGTCCATCAACCGGTTTACCGACCAAGACGGAGCAGGCGGATCTCTTCCAGGCTGTTTGGGGACGAAATGGCGAATGTCCCGCGATCGTGATCGCGCCTTCAACGCCCGCCGACTGTTTTCATATGGCGATTGAGGCCGTGCGCCTGGCGTTCAAATACATGACTCCGGTGTTTTATTTGTCGGACGGCTACCTGGCAAACGGCGCCGAACCATGGGCCATTCCAGAAATCAATCAACTCCCGAAAATTGTAGTCAACTTTGCCACTGATCCGGCCAACTTCATGCCTTATTCGCGCGACCCTGAAACTCTCGCGCGGCCATACGCCATTCCGGGCACGCCGGGACTGGAGCATCGCATCGGGGGCATCGAGAAGCAGCACATCACCGGGAACGTGAATTACGACCCTGAGAATCACCACCTGATGGTGCGTTTGCGTCAGGAAAAAGTTGATCGTGCTGCCAACGATATTCCGCTTATCGAAATTTTTGGAGAGAAGACTGGCAAAGTCCTCGTTCTTGGTTGGGGCTCGACGTATGGCTCGATCAGTACCGCGGTGGAAAAACTTCAGAGTGAGCGGAAGAGCGTTTCATCTGCACACCTTCGTTATCTGAATCCTTTCCCGAAGAACCTGGGTGAAGTACTTTCCGGATTCGAAACTGTGATCATCCCGGAGATGAACCTGGGGCAGCTCTGCACCATGGTGCGCGCAAAGTTTCTGGTTGACGCAATTCCCTTCTCGAAAGTGAAGGGCCGTCCATTCCAGATTCGCGAGATTGTCCGGAAGGTTGAAGAGTATCTATAAGTCATGTTGGCTGTAATCAAACGATTTCTCGGCGGTCTGTTTGGTCGCAAACAAATTGAGCCGCCGCCAACGCCACCGCACGATCCTTATGCATATAGCACGGCGCCGCGTAAGAGAGGACCGTACGAACGAGGTGGAGCAGTGGCGGTGTTGGAACCAGACGATGAGGAATCAAGAGATTATCACCCTGAGAGAACGGAGAAGTATTCTTAATCGAGGATGCGGGGCACCCTCCCGCAGATAAGGCCGCACGTGACCGCGTTGGATTCAAAAATCAACTCTCGCTCTATTCCAGAGACTTTCGCTGAGGGACAGCGTTATTTTATGGGGCAAGGAAGTCTCAACAACGCCCTCACTCAACTCGCGGCAGATTTGAAGGCCCACGGTATCGACT
The DNA here is from genome assembly GCA_030947265.1 of Acidobacteriota bacterium. Lineage (GTDB taxonomy): Bacteria > Acidobacteriota > Blastocatellia > Pyrinomonadales > Pyrinomonadaceae > PSRF01. The sequence continues at coordinate 8,729 of JALYXE010000396.1, read as the reverse complement.
ACGCCGTTATTGGCGCTGTCGCTTTGTTGGCACACGGTTATCTGCGCTTTACCGAAGACATCGATTTAGTGTTAACGCGTGAGGGATTAGAAAAATTCCATCAGGAGTTGATCGGTTTTGGTTACGCGCCGGCATTCCCAGGCGCCCGCAAGAGGATGCGTTCTATTCCTGAAGGCGTCAGCATTGAAGTAATGACTACTGGCGAATATCCGGGCGATGGCAAACCGAAACCGGTGGCCATGCCCGACCCCGCTTTGGCTTCTATCGAAATCGACGGCGTACAATTCGTTACGCTTGAAAAACTGGTTGAACTGAAAATTGCTTCTGGCATGACGGCGCCAGACAGGCTTAAAGACTTAGCAGATGTGCAGGAGTTGATAAAGATTCGGAGTTTACCGAAAGATTTCGCCTCCCGACTCCACCCGTACGTAAGAGATAAGTTTTTGGAATTATCTGAGGCTGTAGAGAAGGGTAGAACTAGCTGAGGCACTCGGCGCCCTTCGCATGCAGGATTGAGAGATGAGCACTGAAATAAAACTCATGACCGCTGATGAGCTACTGGCAATGCCGGATGACGGCTTTGTCTACGAACTCATTAAAGGAGAACTGATCAAAATGTCTCCTCCCGGTCATGAACATGGACTAGTGACCATGAATCTCGCTGGTCCTCTTTACGATTACGCGAAAAAGAAGGGTCTCGGCCAGGTGTATGCGGCTGAAACGGGATTCCAGATTGAGCAAAATCCTGATACCGTCCGAGCTCCCGACGTTGCGTTCGTTAGACGTGAACGGATCGAGAAAGCAGGATCGGTTCAAGGCTACTGGATAGGCGCTCCGGATTTGGCCGTTGAGGTTCTTAGTCCCAGTGATATCGTACGACGGGTCGAGGGCAAGGTTGCACAGTGGTTAAAAAGCGGCGCGCGCACAGTTTGGGTCGTTAGTCCAAAAATGCATACCGTCACCGTTTATCGCTCGCTTATCGAAATCGTGGTTTTGACGGAAAATGACACGCTGGACGGCGGTGATGTTGTCCCAGGTTTTCAGATCCCAATAGGCGAGATTTTTGCTGAATAGTTAAACTGGACCAAGGAGCAATAATGAGTACAACGGGAAATGGTCAGAATGGAAACGGCAACAAACCCGTCGTCGAGGCTGTCTCGGCTGACAGCGAAGTCGGCTCAGCGGTCTCCGGCAAGATCGCGCCACCTCCGGGTCAACAGAAAAAGGCGGACTTCGTTTCCGATCAGGAAGTGCGCTGGTGCCCCGGTTGTGGCGACTACGCAATTCTCAACAATGTGCAAAAGGTAATGCCCGAACTTGGCATTCCACGCGAAAAGGTCGTTTTCGTTTCCGGCATCGGATGCTCTTCGCGCTTTCCCTACTACATGAACACCTACGGCTTTCACAGTATTCATGGACGCGCGCCGGCAGTTGCGACTGGAATCAAGTGTGCAAATCCTGAACTGAGTGTCTGGGTAATTACAGGCGACGGCGACGCGCTTTCAATTGGTGGCAACCACTTCATGCATGCGATTCGTCGCAATCTCGACATCAACTACATACTTTTCAATAATCGCATTTATGGTTTGACTAAGGGCCAGTACAGCCCAACTTCCGAGTTTGGCAAGAAGACAAAATCAACCCCGCTCGGCACTATCGACTATCCGATAAATCCTCTGTCCCTGGCGATAGCGAGCGAGTCAACCTTCGTGGCGCGCTCCATCGACATTGATGTCAAACATCTGGGCGGGGTGGTCGAAGCAGCTGCGAAACACAAAGGCATTTCGTTTATCGAGGTCTATCAAAACTGCAACATCTTTAACGATCACGCCTTCGACTCTTTTGCCGAGAGAAGTGTGCGAATGGATCGCGTGCTTTATCTCGAGCACGGCAAGCCGATGATCTTCGGCAAGGACCGCGATCGTGGCATTCGCATGAATGGCGCGCACCCGGAAGTGGTAACTATAGGTGAGAATGGCATCACCGAAAATGATCTTCTGGTCCATGACATTTATCTCAAGGATCCTTCAGTAGCGTTCATGCTCGCCCGCATGGAACAGCCCGACTTTCCGCAGCCTGTAGGAATCTTCCGCGCGGTCGAGCGGCCATCTTATGAAGAGATGATGGTGGGCCAAATAGATGCAGCCATCGCGAAGTCGGGGCCAGGCAGTCTGGAAAAACTAATCAACAGCGGCGACACGTGGATCGTGGAATGAGATGAAGGGAAATGGGTAAACGGGGTAAAGGGTAAGGGGGAAAGGGTGAGGGGAAAAGGGGGAGGGGAAGGAAAGAATCGCTTTACCCTTTTCCCCTTACCCTTTCCCCCTTTTACCCCGAGGAGCTTTTATGCTTTGTCCTTCCTGTGGTCACGAAAACATTGACGGCATGGATCGTTGCGAAAATTGTCTGGCGCCATTTCGCGACCTTGACGTTCCCCGAGCTGATTCGGCTGAGGGATTAGCCCGTTCCGTTATGGAAGACAATTTGAATCAGCTTGATCAGGATGAGACGATTTCCGTGGCCCCTGACACTCCGGCACTCGAAGTCTCCAAACGCATGAAGAATTCCAACGCCGGATGCGCGCTCGTTTTGGATGGGAAGAAGCTGGTTGGCATCTTCACCGAGCACGATGTGCTGATGCGACTCACTGTCGGAGATAAAGATCTGGCAGCGGTAACTGTTAAAGAATTAATGAGCCCCAATCCGGAAACGCTTCACGAGGAAGATTCGGTGGCGGAGGCTCTCAACAAAATGTCACTGGGTCGCTACCGTCACATTCCCTTTGTGAGATCTGACGGCAGCCACGCCGTTGCCTCAATCAAAAGCGTCCTCAAATACATCGCCCAGGAAGATTGGTAAATATTTGGAGTGCGCTGACTTGTCAGCGCTTTTCCGCTGCGATCGGTCACGGACTTTTAGTGCTGAATAACTGGGCTTCTTTTGGGAGTGGCTGCGAGAAGGAGCAGAAAAGCGGTGCCAAGCCACCGCACTCCAAAAATCAGACATGAAACAAACTAGCATTACACAGCCGCACAGTTACACAATGCTCGCGTTAGCGGCATCGGTAATTATTCTTTTTGCTGTAACTGCAACTGGGCAGAACGCCGCTGAGTCGCGGGCCGCTAGCCTCCGCGTACAGCTCGTCCACGTACAGGAGCAGCAGGACCAACTGCAGACACGATTGCGCCAACTCGATGAGGATTTGAAACCGGAGAACATAGAAAAGAGTCTTGCGGGCGTAGGAAGCACACATCCCGAGGATTTGCGTGAGCAGCGACGCCGCCAGTTAGACATTGAGAGGAAGGGTCTACAAGCCCAGCTTGACCTACTCGCCACCAGCCGCACACGTTTGGAAACCGGAATCGCGCAGGCAGAAGGCGATGCTTATCGTCAAAGCGCCGCGCCTAACACAACCACACCACAATCGTCCGCCGCTCAGCCAGGAGCAAACTCAACAACGGTTCGACGTCGCACGCGTCGTACCAAGAGAAAACGATCAAAACCGCGCCGCGTCTCTCAAGGCAAACAACTATCCGCAGATTGCGCAGATTACACAGATTAAAAGTAATAGAACAAAGAGCGGGGGCAAACCCACCTTCCCGACCCCGAGACTTTCCGAGTAGAAGCCCGGGAAGGTGCTTGCGTGGCTTTCGAAGGAGCCGACCTACCGTGCTATGACCTTTTGTTCTTAATCTGCGTAATCTGTGTAATCTGCGGATAAACGGTTCCAAATCCTACTGGTCTTTCCACTCAGGAATGCGTCCTGGGGTCCAGGGTGCTCCCGCGGCTTCCATCTGCTTTTCCAATCTCGCGAGGTCGCCTTCGATTAACTGTCGCAACTGCCGGAGCGCTTGTTCAAACTCCTGTGCCGCCGTCGAGTATTGATTCATCTGCGTCTGAGTCGGGCGAGCCGTGGACGTTCGTTGTGCGCCGACGATGTCGCCAACCCGTTCCGTAATCGAAGGCGGCAGGTTCATATTGCGCGCCCGCAACGCGGTGTCGCCCCGTAAGGCCCGCAGAATATCATTCGTGCGCTTATCAAGTTCGGTCGCTTCGTCCAGTAACCTATCTCCTGCTGTTGGTGTGTCGAGCAGCGCACGTCTTATGAGCGCTAGCCGAGGCTTAAGCGCATTGGCCGCTTCAAGCGCCCCTTGCACGGCTCGCTGCAAGCGCGCCGCCTTCTGCTGAAATTCAACCAGCGCTGCGCGATCCGAAGAGGAAATTCCCTCCTGGCCCTCAACGACTACTTGAAAGTCCTGCGACTGGCCGAGCGGCGTCATCACGCCTCCAACTCTCTTGGCGACCGAAACCTTGTATGCGCCCGGCATGACGAGCGGTCCTGCCGGTCCTTCATTAAACGGATCGTCGGTCTCCGGGTTTGGCGGCGGCGGAAGAGAAGCCGGTGGATAACGTAGATCCCACGCGACCCGCTGCATCCCTGCCGTCACCGGACCGGTGAGCCGGCGAACAACACGACCCTCTAAGTCTGCAACAGTGATGATTACCACTGGTGCTTCCTCCTCTTCTTCGGCACGAAGATCCGTCTGGCTTGGGAGTGCGATGCCCGTGCCCTTTTTCTCGGCTTCTTTCTCCGACTCCTGCCGCTTCACTTTGCGCGTCTTCAATTCGTCTTTAAGGTAGTAAGTAAACGTTGCACCGAACGGCGGATTCTCAGAAGTGAAAAATGATTCACCCTGAAAACTTTTTCCGCGCCCACCCAGCGGCTGCGACTGGATGTACATCAATGCATCCTTAACTGGAAAGAGCTGACCGTCCTGTTTGAGCATTTCAGGTTTGAGCAAACGCAGCGGCGTGTAGTTATCGAGAATGTAAATGCCACGACCGAATGTGCCGACTACCAGATCGTTCTCGCGTTTCTGAATGCTGATGTCACGCACGGCGATGGTTGGCAGTCCACCCTTGAGCTGTATCCACTTTTGTCCCCCGTCTATAGAGAAGAAAAGTCCAAACTCAGTGCCCGCAAAAAGTAGATTCGGATTAACGTAATCTTCCGCGATAGCCCACACCGGACCATTTTTCGGCAGGTTGCCGGCGACTGAAACCCAGGTGCGCCCGGCGTCGGTGCTCTTCAGCAGGTAAGGCTTGAAGTCGGCATTCTGATGATTGTCGAAAGCGGCATAGACCGTGTTTGTTTCATGATTGGAAGTGGCGATTCTACTCACGTAAGCCATATTAGCCACGCCGGGAAATTTTTCTATTTTGCGCCAGTTCTTGCCGCCATCCTCGGTCACCTGAATAAGCCCATCGTCCGTGCCGATGTAGATCAAACCCGGTGCCTTCGGAGACTCGGCAAGCGCGGACGCGTTGCCGAAGAAAGCCGTCGAAGCATTTTTGGCTACAGCGTCTATACCCCAAATCTTGCCCATCACCGGAAGCTTGTCGCGATCGAGTCCGCGCGAGAGCTGGCCGCTGATGACTTGCCAACTATCACCACGATCGTCGCTGCGGAATAGTTTGTCGGCCGCAAAATAGAGCCGGGTGTGCGAGTGCGGGCTGATTATGAAAGGCGAGTCCCAATTCCATCTAAGCGGATCTTCGCCGCGACCAACGGCCGGTTGAATAGCCATCCGTTCTCCGGTGCGTCTGTCGAAGCGGGAGAGTGACCCATTTTGATATTCCGAATAAACCGTGTTCGGGTCTTCCGGATCCACCTGCGTGCGGAAGCCATCGCCTCCAAGTGTTACGAACCAATCCGAGTTTGAGATCCCGGAAGCGCTGCGTGTGCGCGATGGGCCGCCGACGTTAAAATTGTCCTGCGCGCCGCCATAGACGTTATAAAACGGTGTGGCATTATCGCTGGTTACATCGTAAAACTGAGTGATTGGCAGGTTGCGCTTGAACTCCCAATTCACACCACGGTCGTGGCTCTCATAGACGCCACCATCGCAGCCCACTAAATAATGGTCGGTGTCGTTCGGGTTGATCCAGACGTCATGGTTGTCGACATGCTTTGATTTTTCGCCCAGACGTCGCAACGTCTTGCCCCCGTCGTCAGAAACCATAAGGAACACGTTCATCACGTAAATTCGATCAACGTTCTTTGGATCGGCGACGATGCGCGCGTAGTACATCGCGGTCGCATCAAACTCATTGCGTCGTTCCCAACTGCCTCCGCGATCGTTTGAGCGAAAGATGCCACCCTTCTTATCTGCCGCCTCAACGGTGGCATAAACAACATTCGAATCCACCGGCGAGATTGCCAATCCAATCCGCCCGAGCTCCGTTGTGGGCAGTCCGGCTTTCAACTTGTTCCAGGTTGCGCCCGCGTCGGTTGATTTGTAGATAGCGCTCTCCGGCCCACCGTTAATGAGGGTCCACATGTGACGACGGCGTTGATACGAGGCCGCATAAATTGTTTCGGGGTTCTGCGGGTCGACCACCACATCCGTGACCCCCGTGTTGTCGCTGATAGAGAGAATCTTTTTCCAGGTTTTGCCGCCGTCGGTTGTCTTGAAGAGACCGCGATCGCCGCCGGGACCCCAAAGCGGTCCCTGCGCCGCGACATAAACCGTATTTGAATCTTTTGGATCGATAGCAATGCGCCCGATGTGCTCCGAAGATTTAAGTCCGACGTTCTTCCATGTTTTGCCGCCATCATCTGAACGATAGACGCCGTTGCCATAGGAAACGCTTCGCTGGCTATTGTTCTCGCCCGTCCCAACCCAAACGGTTAGCGGATTTTTTGGATCGAGTACGATCGCGCCGATGGAGTACGAGCCTTCTTTATCGAACACAGGCGTCCAGGTCGTGCCATTGTTAATGGTCTTCCAGACACCACCTGAAGCGGCTGCTACGAAGTAACGAGCGGGGTTTGTTGGATCAACAGCAACGCCGATGACGCGGCCGGAAGTGAAAGCCGGGCCAATAGAGCGCAACCGTAATCCATTAAATGTTGCCGATGACATTGGATCGGCTGGCTTCTTTTCTTCTTCAGATTTCTCATCATCAGATTTCTTTGTCTCGTCCTTCGGACTCGCTTGCGCCTCCGGGGTAGCCTGAGATTCAGGAGACGCCTGCTGTTTCGCCGCCGCTTCCTGTCTAGCCTTCTGAGCGGCTGCTTTTTCCGCCGCCTTCTCTTCCTGCGCAAACGCTGATAGTGGAAGCAGACTTAACAATCCAACTAAACATAGGAAAGCCTTGCCTAATCTCAAGATGTTTATGGAACCGGCTGTCTGCTGTTTGCAGTTTGCTGTTTGCTGATGACGCGCCGCCGATTCTATCCGGGTAGCGATGGCAAATGAATGCATAAAGAAAATGATCTCCTCAGGGTGCGATTTACTTCGCAATGGCTCTCGTTTCCGGATGAAAGACGCGAGCCCATTTGCGAATTCTGGCTGATTGCTGATTGCTGATCGCTTCTTGCTGTCCGCTGTTTACTGTTTGCTGTTTGCTTATTGCAACTCACGGGTTCACTGTTTACCCTACTAAGCCGCACTCTTGAATCGAAGCTTTGCTCCCACTCCCAATGAAGCGATTACTCTTAGCATTAGATCCGTGGAAATATCATGGGTGTTTCGATTTAGAATAGCCGTGACGCGAGTTCGGGACGTGTGCGCGAGTTGAGCAACTTGTGTGTGAGTTAACCGCTTCTTGCTCACGATTTCGATAATCTTGTCGTTCAAATCGCTGCGGATTTCAATTTCCAGTCCTTCGGCGGGCGTAAGCCCCAGGACAGTCGCCAGTTCTCTGGCGTTGCGCGCAACCACTGGTTTAACTTTCTTCATAGAGCATCTCCTTCAATCTCTTTCGCGCTAACTCAATCTCAGATGGCGGCGTCTTCATGGTCTTCTTTACAAAGGCATGAAAAATCAGAATTGCCTCAGCGAACCTGGTGAAATAGAAAACTCGATAAGCACCCTCGCGATCTCTGATGCGCAGCTCTTCGACGCCCTGCCCTATAGAACGCATTGGTCGGGATAACGGCATAGAAAGCTTTTCGCCCTTCTGCAGATCAAAGATGACCTTAGCCTAATTCACGCCGAACATCTTCGGGAAAGCTCCGCAAAGCAACTCTAGCCTTGGGATGATAAGGCCGGCTTCACGTTTCTACTGTCTCAGATACGGGACATTGGCGTCAAGTCACAGGCTAACAGGTATGTTGAAGTGAGTTGCCTGCTTCTTAGCCGTCCGCGTCGCGGACGAGTGACAGTAGCACTCAAAGATAGTGCAGAGATGTTGATCTTAAAGAGACGGCCCCGAAACCGAGCCGCTTGGGGATTTTGATTGCGCAACGGTCGAGTTTTATTCGGCTGTCTGCTGTTTGCTGTCTGCTGTTTGCTGATTACACCGAATTCTATCCAGGAGCGAATAATTTCACTTGATGCCAACGACCATCGAATCAGGACCAATCAGGTGTTCGACTCTGGTTTCACGAAAACCCACTTCACGCATCCAACCAGAGCAATCCTTACCAGTGTAATCAAAGCCACCAGGGGTCTCGATCAGCATGTTCAAGCTCATCAAGAGGCCGAAAGCATTCTGCCGCCGCTCGTCATCAATGAGCGCCTCAAAGACGATCAACGCACCGCCTTCGGGCAGCGCCTGGTATGCCTTGTTGAGCAGCATGCGCTTTTCGTCAAGATTCCAGTCGTGCAGGATGTGGCCCATCGTTATCACATTCGCCCCCGGCAACGGGTCGTTAAAAAAATCGCCGGCCTGAAAATCGAGCCGGTCCGTCAATCCATTCGCCGCTGCGTACTCTTCAAAGA
>JALYXE010000229.1 GCA_030947265.1 Acidobacteriota bacterium | reverse complement strand
GCCATGAACTGCAATGCCTTCAGGCCACATTTTCCTTTGCTCCATGCATCATCCGGTAGAGGCATGATTCCAATGTCGATGGCGTTCAAGTCCTCGAGCTCGGTGGCCGATCTCCATGACATCGCTTCGACCTCGACACCCTCGAGTTGATAACTGGGCGTGCCGATTACTCGCAGACGAAAGGGTGTCTGCCTGGCGAGCTGCTGGAGCGCAGCGCGCAGAGTATTCAGGTGCTGCACCGTGCTGAAGCTGCCCGTCCAACCAATCGTCGGAGGATTGGAATCGGCCCGTTTCTGAACAACTGTATATTTGTCAGTATCAATTGTGGTTGGGACTATCGTCACTCGTTCGTTGACTCTACGCGCGTAATCCGCAAGATACGGATTGCCAGCCATTACATGAGACGCCAGCCTGCAAATCGTTTTTGTTTTTAACGCGAACTTCAGATAACTCAGATACCCATTCGATGGGCTTATATAGGAAACAAACACGGCGTCGTCGAAATCAAAGACCATTGGCACGCCGGAATGATGAATCCAGCGCTCGAAAAAGGGCGGGCCAAGCAGGGCGGCCTCGCGAAAGACGTAAACAACGTCATAAGCCTTAACCGAGCTCAGTAGCGAGAACCGGCGCGCAACCCCCTGGGTGACAAGGCTCAACTTCCGCATCATGTCGCCTGGCTTGCATAGCAGCGCATGGAGCTCTTCCGACTCAAAGGGCTCGTACGTTATCTCCACGCCGCTTTTGCGAAGCAGCGGTTCCCATTGCTCGATGCGATAACGCTGACCGGGCGTCGTGTTGTAAATACTCGGTACTATTGCAAGCAGGCGCATAACCTCAGGTGAGTTCGCGGCACTAACGAAGTGTGGGCATTAAAGGATTCAGTATAGGAGACGTATGTTGCATCGTCCAAACGAAGCAAGATTGGGCGCTTGCGGACCCGCGCAGTCAGCCATTCAATCAAGGGAGGTCCGAACATCATCGCTTCGCGCTGCACCATTACGATTTCGACGGCGCCAGCAGCAAAGACATCTTTGAAACGCCGCAGCCCCGACCGCAAAAGACCAAAAAGGTTTTCGGGCAGAGCGTCACGTCGATACAAACGCTCGAACAGCTTCGAATCCAAAAACGATCGTATTGTAAGCGCAATGCCCCGCTCAGCCAGCGGGGCCACAAATTGCTCCAAACGATACCTGGTCGCTGCCTCTTCGACCGGGTAGGAAGCCAACGCCAGCACTCTTATATGCTCTCTCAAAAACTGCTGCCTGCTCCTGGCTTGCGCCCAGTTCCCAGCCAACCAAAATTTGGCAGGACTTGCGGATCTTCCAAACCTGCGCGCTTTAACCAGTCAAAAACTTCTTCCCTGGTGTAGCGATTTTCAATAGGAGCCGACAAGCGATCGAGTTGATCGTTTACGCAAACCCTAAAAGGGAACGCAGCGTACTGCCTCATCGGGATTTTCTCAGCTAGCTGTTCCAGACCCGGCGTGACTCTCATCAGTTGATAAGGCCACACGAACAAAGCGAACGCCGCCATGGCGGACGGATAAGATAGCGCATGAACGACCGTGTGGGGCAAACGAGTTGTAACGCTCCGCACCCAGCTAATGACGGCTAGCATGGCCCTCTTGATTGGCTGCCGTTCGGGTTTCCAGTAAAGATAGATCTGAATCTCACCACCAGGTTTTAAAAACCGTATCAAATTTTGAAAAGCTGTCTCCGGCTCAGGAAGGTGATGCAACACCCCGATCGAATAGATAAAGTCAAAACTTTCAAGGTCGAATGGGGGGTTGTGAAGATCGGCTTGAACCACCTGTACGTTTTTTTCACTCTCGCAATTCCGCCGCGCGACTTCCACTGCCGGACCAAGATCGATGGCCCAGACTTCCGCGCCGCACCTTGCCGCATGGAAGGCGAAACGGCCGTTGCCACAGCCGGCATCTAGTACCTTTTTCCCTCGAAAGAATCCCGGGTTATGAGGTTCCATATAGTCCTGGAAACTTCGTTCCCACTCCCGGTACATCTCAGGAAAGAGATTCCACTCAAAGCCAAAGCTCAGCGCAGTTTCCACCTGTAGCGCTTCCGCATCCCTCACGATCCCTTTACCTAACAGAGCCTCGCGCAAAGGTAACAGCAAGAGTCGGGGGATTCCGCCCTTTAGGGGAAACTCTTCGCGACACTGATCACAGGAAAAAGTGGGAGTTCGAGTGCCAACGAGATCTGTCTCGTCTAACGAAAGCTGTCTGTGACAGCTGGGACACCGAAGAACTTGCAGAAGCTTTTCCGATGGTAGCGGCATCAAAGGACCAATTCCAGCCTTCATAGCTTTCTTCGTTACCTGCGCGGCGCGCTTCACACAAAACGCCGCTTGGAGTGTTTCCTCCGCCTTTCAATTCCGCCGATTCTAACAATCAGGCTAAAAGTTCCAGAGCCACCGTACCGACCGCGATTGTCTCAAACCCGAATAAATTGCGCATGCTGGAATCGGCAGGCTGAGGCTTCACTGTCGCTTCTGATTATACTGGGATCCCGCCTGGCGTTTAGAGCCGCCCCCGAATCTTGCCAAGTCAAAATTTCGACACGCCGCGGTGACACAGCGCGACTGAACATTCGGCTCAGCCGCCAAATGCAAAACCACCGGGGCGGCGCTTTCGTAGGTCCCGTCAAAGGTCTCCACACGACGCCACTTGCTCGCGCACTAAATAGACGGTCAACGTGCGGACGCCAGTTACAAACCACGGGCACTCCAGCGGCCAGATATCAGGATTATTACGGCGTACCAGGCGTACCAATCGTTAGCTAACACCGCAGTCGGAGTTAAGCCAACGTTCCAGAACTCCATGCTCGAGCGTTGCCGGGCGCCTGGGCCATATTGATCAGGAAGGAGCGCTAAAACTTCCATAAGCTTAAACTCAATGATACTTCAGAGCGTTGCTTGTTGTGCTTCGGAAGTTGTAGACCAATCTCCGATTCTGCTAAAGAGTCGCTGATACAATCGGCGATATCTCGCTTCTCCCACGGCAACCAAATCAAACTCCTGCCGCGCGACTATGCGAAGGCGTCCCGCCAAAGTCTTATCGCCGCGCATTGCATCGATCTGCCTCAACGCTTTCAGGTAGGCGGCGGAGCTAAATTCCCGGATCAGGACACCAACCTGATTCTTTTCGATTAACTGATCCAAGTCGCCAATACCGTTATTGCAAACTATAGGCAGCCCGCTAGCCAGGTACTCACCAATCTTGGTCGGTGATGAAGACTGTTTGGAGTAGCACGGTTTGATGAACGAGATCGCAATATCAGAGGCCTTGAGGTAACGGGGCACTTCACCAGGAGTCACCGTGGCTACAAGGAAGTTCTTCTGATCAATACCCAGGCTCGATATTCGATCAATAACCATTTGACGCGGGCTCTGGGTCAGAATCATAGAAAATGTAGTTTGATCCTGCTCATGAGCGACAGCCAGAAACTCTGTCATTTCATCAGTCATATACCAACCCCCAAACGAACCCAGGTAAACAATCACACGACGCCCAACCACGTCTAGTTCAGCGCGCAAAGATTGTCTTGAGACGTATTCGGCAGCATTGAACCGTTCAAAGTCAACACAGCACGGGATCACTTCAATTGGCCGACCAAGCTTGTCAGTGTCCGAGCATCCGGGAAAAACGATGCCACGCGCCGTCTCCGTGAGCACCACAAAAGCATCGGAAACTCTCAAAAGATAGCGCTCCACTATCTTTAGCCCTCGATAAAGATAGCCATTCTTTGGCCAAACTCCGGCGTCCGTGTATTCCTCCGGCATGAAGCCACGGATGTCGAAAACCAGATGCGCGCTCTTTATCCTTTTCGCAAACGCACTCATCAATGCGGGAACGTGATTGCGAGCGTGCAAAACACTCACACCCTCGCGCCGCATTGTTCGCAATATCGTCCACGTGCCCACAGCGATGTCGTAAAGCGTAGCGGGCAACGAAGGCCATTTATGATACTTCCGGCAATACCAGGTTATTCCTTCGGCTTTTAGGGCATCGCGCTGTTTAGACATGTTGTCTGCGGTCCAGGTC
>JALYXE010000211.1 GCA_030947265.1 Acidobacteriota bacterium | reverse complement strand
GTCCTACGCGCAGGGCTCTTATGCACGCGCCAACGAGGTCTACGCGAAGGTTGACAAAACCACCCTGGCGCCGGCTGAAGTTCGATGGGTTGAATTCCGCATCGCGGACACCTCCTGGCGCGCCCAGGCTGCGACGGCAACGTCAGACACAACGAAGTTCGAGCAAGCTCAGAAGCAACTTGAAGAACTAGTTCGGACCAATGACAAAGAAGACGAGCGCGATCTGGTTTGGGCCGAGGCCCACGAATCACTAGCCGATTTTTTCTGGAGCCGCCCGCAACAGATGAACTGGGGCGGCGCGTGGCCTCATTATCAGCAAGCGCTGGATTGGTGGGGCGGCCAACGCGAGATTGACCAGGCGCGTGACCGTTACCTGAAGATTGTTTTCAGAGCCGCCGAACCGCCTCGTCCAAACGAATATTACTTTTACACCTACTACGGTAATTATATTCCGCTCGACGTTTTGGAAAACGCGTTGAAAATCAGCACGAGCGAGAATGACAAAGCTCATCTGAATTTTCTGATAGCGATGACCATGCGTTATGCGGGTGGTGATTGGGAATCGCGCCAGCGTGTGCCTGATGAGTTTGAAGCGGCGCTCAAAGCAGGGAAGCAAACCGATTGGTACGACGACGCGCTTTTTCATTACGCCGAATGGATGAACAACACCGGCTCGATTCGCCAGTTGGAGAATGGGCAATGGCAACAAGAGGCCGATTACGTCAAAGCGCTCGAGCTGTATCGCCGGCTTACGAAAGAATTCGCGAAGGGCGAAACCCGCTACTACGATCAAGCCCAGCAGCAAATCAAGAACATTACTGATCCGACAATCAGCGTCGGAGTCTCGAATATTTTCCTGCCCGGTTCCGAGCTTCAATTTGCCTTGAATGCCCGCAACGTCAGGCGGGTCGATTTCGCCCTCTACAAAATTGATCTGACGCGCGACGTTCGCTTTACCAGGATGTCAGATGAAGAGGAAGGCGAAGCCGACGATGGCGCCTGGATCCAAAAGGTGCAACTGGTCGGACGAGAGCCTGTTAAGGTCTGGTCCAAAACTCTGGATGAAAAGGGAGATCGCAAACCGATTGCCGAGCAAGTACGGATTGAGGGCAAGCTACCCATTGGCGCATATGTGCTCGAAGCAAAAAACGGTTTGTTGTCTGCGCGCGACCTCGTCCTGGTTACCGATGCCTCCCTCGTTCTGAAGTCAACAGCAAAGCAGGCCCTTGCCTATTTCGCTAACGCACTAACCGGCGCCCCTATTGCGAATGCAAGCATTGCGTTGTGGGAAAGTTATTACGTAAAGCAAAAATGGCACTGGCGTAGACTGGGCCAAACGACGAATAGCGATGGGCTTGCCATATTCGAGTTGAAAAGCGTTGAGAGCTCTCGGAGTCTTTTTGTCTCGGGCGCCAGCCCTTCAAGCAATGGCGGTCAGGCTTTCGCTGCCGGATATGCAAATGGCGGCGGCGGCGAGGGTGAAGCCTGGAGAATCTACGCGTTCACAGATCGCCCCGCCTATCGTCCAAAAGAAACCGTCCAATGGAAATTCATCGCGCGTCGTCTGGGCAGTGGCATTTATTCAACACCCGCGAATCAAGTGGTCGAATATCAGATTAACGATCCACGCGGTACAAAAGTGAGTGAAGGGAAAGCGACCCTTAACGCTTTTGGCAGCGCCTGGAGTTCGCTCGAACTTGGTGAGCAGTTGCCGCTCGGCGAATACAAGGTACAGTTTTGGGACGAAGGTCGCCGCACTGGTATTGGCAGCGCAACGCTCTTCCGGCTCGAAGAGTACAAACTGCCTGAGTTTAAAGTAGCGGTGCAAACTCCCGAACAGGATGGAAAGAAGAAGGCGTTTCGGCTTGGTGAAAAAGTCGAAGTTAACATTCAGGCCGATTACTATTTTGGCGGCCCAGTCAGTAACGCTGCCGTGGAAGTAGTCGTTTACCAGAATCCTTTCTATCACTACTGGTACCCGCATCGCGATTATCCCTGGTACTACGAAGACTTCGAACAGCAGGGCCGTTACTACTACGGCGGCCAGGGCCAGGTCATCAAGCGCGAAACGGTCAAGACGGATGCGACCGGCAAAGCTACCCTAACTTTTGATACGCCGCGCGAAAATTACAATCAGGATTTCGAATATCGTATCGAAG
>JALYXE010000386.1 GCA_030947265.1 Acidobacteriota bacterium | reverse complement strand
AAAGTGATACGCGCAACGCGGTCGTCGATCTTTAACTTAATGTGTTGATAATTGTCAGACATGATGAAATTGAGATTCAGGGTGCCATTATTTCGTCATTGGCGCACCGAGCCATGATTGATAGGTTCGCTTTTCTTCGTCCGACGAAGTGTCCACAGCCAATATTTGATAAGCCGGATCCAACCGTCCGCCGAGTTTGACGGGCATTATACTGAGATCATCCGAACGAAAGATCGTCAAGGTAATCAAATCACCCGGACGTTTCTCGGCCATCCGCGCGTCGAAAAAATCTTTATTCGCGCGCATGTTATTGAGTGCGACAATTTGATCTCCGGTGTTCAGTCCCTGTTCATACGCCGGACCGCCGGCATAGACTCGTCTGACCATCAGCCGATCACCTTCCTGGACTAAATCCGCACCCAGGTATGGCTTGTCCATCGCCGTCGCACCGGATGGCGCGGTTGTTTCCAGGCGCAGGCCGGCGGCATTCAACGCAGAGTTGTAATCAAGCTCCTCCCGACCTCGGACATATTTTGCAAACAACTGGTCAAGACTCGCCCCTGCCATTATCTCGCACGCTTTCTGAAAATCCTCCGGCGTATAATTGCGGTCTTTCTTATAAAACTCCGTATAAAGATAACGCATTACATCATCGAGCGACTTTGCTCCTTTGCTTTGTCTGCGAATCTCCAGATCCAGGAGCAAGCCAAGAATTGCGCCTTTGTCGTAATAGTCTACCTGCGAGTTAACGGAATTTTCATCCTGCCGGTAATACTTGATCCAGGTGTCAAAGCTCGATTCCTCGGCAGTCATCTCCAAACGACCCGGCGTGTTTTGCAAATTTTGAAAAGCCCTCGCATTCTCTGACAGAAACTCTTTAACCGAAATCAGACCTGCTTTTCTCAAAGCAAGTCTCGCATAGTAATCGGTGATGCCTTCCGCAACCCATAACAGCCTGGTGTAATTTTCTTTCGTGTAATCAAAGGGACCCAGGGCATCGGGACGAATCCGCTTGACGTTCCAGAGATGGAAAAACTCGTGCGCTACTAACGAGAGAAACCCCCGGTAGGTTCTTAAGGGCGGAGCGCCCGGTCCAGCTGAATTCACACCTTCGCTGGGTTCAGGCGAAAAGCCAAAGCGCGGATACCCGAGAGCCGTAGAGTTCAAGTGTTCTAGTCCACCGCCTGTATTCGATCGCAAGTGGAGAATGAATGTGTAATCGTGATAGGGAACTTCTCCTCCCATCAACTCCACCTCGGTCTCGACAATCTTCTTGACGTCGGCGCGCATTTTCTCAGGATCGTAATTTCCATCGCCATCTATCACTATGCGATGCGGGACTCCCTTCACTTCAAACGACAGCGTCTTGAAGTTACTTACTTCCACTGGAGAGTCGTAGAGAGTGTCGAAATTCGCCGCGCGGAACGTGCTCTTCTGGCCAGGAACCGGCGGGAGTCCGGTAGCGACCCGCCACGGCTGGGGGGCGATGATGCGTAGAGTCGAGGGCGCGTTCAGAAATCCTTCGGGATACATCAACAGCGCGGCATTATTCCAGAACGCATGGTCCGAATTAAGTTCATTCGTTCTAACTGAAAGCTCATTTGCGTAGACTCGATAATTGGCCCTCCACTCCCTGGAGCCGTTGGTGACAACCCGCCACGAATTCTTGTTGATCTTATCCCACTTAAGCGGTTGACCGGCAGCGTCGGTCGCAGCAAAATCTTGAACGTGACGCGCGAATTCCCGAATTAGATAGGAACCTGGCGTCCATACTGGCATTATCAGTACTTCCTGATTTGCTAATTGTTCGGCGCCGCCTCGTTTGATTCTGACCTCGACGTCCAGCATGTGGGTGTGCGGCTTTGGCATTGAGACCGCGAATGTGATTTCTGGCGGCCCTCCCTGATTGTTCCTTCGCGCTGCCCCCGTGAAGGCTACAACAAAGATCAGGATTGCCAGGCACAGGATTGAAACGTATTGTCCAGTCGTTTTGTTCTTCATTTTGAAATTCGTTCCTGAATGGATTTCAATAGCAAGCATGTTACTACGAAGCAGTTCGAGCAGTCTAAATCGAGTACGAGTGATCTGCGACTGCGCTTGCTTGTCCCGGTCAGTAAGACTATGTTTTAAAAAAATTCGAGGATCAATTCTTGCTTTCATGTCTATGACTTTCTGACGGTGGAGAAGATGATGCGTGTAGTGGTTTGTGGAACTTGTGGGACTAAGAATCGGGTCGACCCTCGCCACGCAGCGGGACATATCGCGAAGTGTGGTAAATGCGGGCAGCAGCTCGAGCTGCCGGATGCTCAGCAGGTAAGTCAGGACAAACCGTTACAGAACAAACCTTTAATTGTCAATGATGAAAGCTTTCAGCGGGAGGTGCTAAACAATCCCGGGCTGGTACTGCTCGACTGCTGGGCTCCCTGGTGCGGACCGTGCAGGATGATTGGTCCAATCATGGAGCAGCTCGCTGCGGAATCAAACGGCCGCTATCGCATTGCCAAGTTGAATGTTGACGACAACCAACGCACAGCTGCCCAATACCAGATTCAAAGTATTCCAACCATGCTCATTTTCAAGGGTGGAAAATTAGTCGACCGGCTCATCGGCGCTCAACCTAAACCAGCCATCGCCGCTAAATTATTGATGTACGCAGCTTAAGAATGGACGGGTAAAATGAGAACGCCGATACCTTGACCTGTACCATTTCACCTTTACCCTGAGCCTCTCCTTTTCGTTTTCTCTCGCTGTGGTTAATATCTTGAACGCTCTTCCAGGTTTCCGAGTCTGAAAGGATTCTCGCGATGTTTAGAAGACTGATCTCAACGCCCGCGTCATGGGTGCCGTTGCCGCTGCGTTTGGCAATGGGAACGATATTCGTTGCCCATGGAGCACAGAAAGTATTAGGCAGCTTCAATGGGCCGGGGCTTGGAAAATTCACTGCTTTTCCAGCGCCGTTCCCTTTCATGCGTCCTGCCTGGCTATGGATGGGCGCAGCCGCATTTGCGGAGTTAATTGGCGGCGTCCTTGCTTTAACCGGACTGTTAACGAGGGTGGGTGCCTTCCTGATAGCTTGCGTGATGCTGAGCGCGGTGATCGGAGTACACTGGCCAAACTTTTTCGCGCCCAAGGGTCTTGAGTACCCGATGTCGTTGCTGGCATTGTCGCTGGCTCTAATGATTTCAGGCGGCGGAATGGCGTCCGTCGATCACGCCATCTCGGGTGGACGAAGAAGATAAAGCGGTAAATGATTAATAGTAAAATAGTGAATGGAAGGTGCTGTCTTTCTTCGGGCGGTACTTTTTAGACTCAGCGCTCACCCACTTACTATTCAGCATTTACAATTCACTGACCCATGAAACGTTCTCCGCTTGTCGTAATCTTCACGACGGTATTCATCGATCTGGTTGGCTTTGGTATCGTAATTCCGGTCCTCCCTTTTTATGCCGCGGGGACCAGGTTTAATGCTAGTCCGCGCACAGTCGGATTCTTGTTCGCCTCCTACTCAGTCATGCAGTTGATTTTCTCGCCGGTGCTTGGACGACTCTCCGACAAGTATGGGCGGCGTCCGGTTCTGCTGGTTTCAATCATCGGCACAGGCATGGGTTTTTTGATTCTCGGTTTTGCCACCACGCTATGGATGCTTTTTGTCGGCCGCATCCTTGATGGCATTACCGGGGGGAACATCTCCACCGCGCAGGCTTATATTGCCGACATTACAACCAAAGAAGACCGCGCGAAAGGAATGGGCCTGTTGGGCGCGGCCTTCGGCCTCGGGTTCATTTTTGGCCCAGCCATCGGCGGTATACTGAGCCGCTGGGGTGTAGCTGTGCCATTCCTCTTTGCGGCCGGGCTCTGCTTCGCGAATGCGGTGCTGTTGTACTTTACTTTGCCGGAAACCGTCACACCCCACCACCCCGCGCGCGTGTCAGCGGCAGGCGGGCGAGGCTTGTCCCAATTGATGGAATCACTTAGGCAACCGCTACTCAGCTTTGTACTCATCATTTATTTTCTTTTTATAGTTGCCTTCTCAATAATGACCACGTCGTTTTCGCTTTTCACAATGTTCCGCTTTGGCTATGACGCCCAGCATAATGGTTATCTTTTTGCTTACGTAGGCGTCATAGCCGTGATTATTCAGGGTGGATTAATCGGACGCCTGGTGAAACGCTTTGGAGAGCTGCCTCTGGTTATTGTTGGTGCCCTGCTCTTTGCGGGAAGCCTTTTCGCCGTTCCCTTTGTTGGCCCGACGAGTGGTGGGTTGTTGGCGCTGCTCGGTGGCGGCGGCCTTTTTTCAATAGGAAACTCTCTTTCCGGGCCCGCATTAACGAGCCTGGCGTCCAAGAGCGTCGGACCGGCCGAACAGGGCGGCGTTTTAGGAGTGACGCAGTCAGCGGCTAGCCTTGCGCGCGCCGTTGGCCCATCACTGGCGGCACTCTTGATACACAGCGCTATCGCAAACATGGGAGCCGACGGTAAGTCGCACTACATGAGCGACCACTCGCTATTCGTTACTTTCTGGACTGCGTCGGCGATAATGTTGGTGACCTTTATTACCGCTGTGTATTTCGCGCGCGTCCATGCGGCAGACTATTCAGATGCCGGCGTCGCGGAGGCGGCGTAGAGTAAGAGGACACGCCTTCCTGCCTGTCATTATTCGTCGGTGGGAGAGCTGACAGCCAAGAATGCCCGTCCTACATTCAGAAGAATCGTCGAATCAAATAAAAGATCAAACTGAGTGCCAGCGAAACAATCAACATTGAAACGATCGGAATATAAACCTGAGTTCGTTCGCTTTCATAGTGAATGTCACCCGGCAACTTCCCGAACCAATTGAGCCCACCTGAGTAGATTAAGACCCCGAGGAGCACAAGGCAGATGCCGCCGATAATTACGAGTATTCCCATCCAGCGATTCATTCTTAAATGTGGTCCAGGCTACTTCCACTGACTAGGACCAGAAAGGTCATGCTGTAGTCACTATTATTTCACAAACTGTCCTACCGGCCCATCGGGTTTAATAATTTCCTTCAGCGCGGAATAGGGCACCAAAACATGCTGCGGACCGGCGGCGTAGGCCGCAACTTGATAAGAATCAAATGTAATTCCCAGACCTTTCTTGCTGATGGTCCAGCTAGCGTAGTTAGACGCTTCAGCAGCCGCGCCTCGCTGAATCCAGTCGTCATCCAGCATCGCGTCGGAGCCCTGTTGTTTCGCCTGTTTCTTCAGATCCGCGATGCAATAAGCTGAGATCGTTTGCAGATATTTGGATCCGGGCCGGAAAACGTCGGAAACTTTTATTGACTTTCCAATTTTTAGGTCGAAGTTGACAACTTCCGAGTACGAATTGGGATGCGCTGCGCCACTTTCATAACTACTAACCTCAAACTGAATGCTTATGAGATCGTCTTTTGCGAGAGCGACAGCATACGTAACTCCCAGGTCGCTCCCCATAGATTCAGCCGGTGATTCGGACGTTGTTTGCTCTTCCGCGATAGATGCCATCTCCTTCTTAAAGTCACTAACCTTCCTGGTAACCAGACTCCGAACGGTCTGATTAAACTTTTCGAAGTTTGGATTCACCGACCCGCTCAACTGCGGATAGCCGGCGTCGATCTCGTATTTAAGCTTCTTATTATTCTCTTTGATCTGTCGGGTAACGATCTCTACGCCACCGCTAAACTCAATCGGTTCTTCGTGCAGCGAGAAAGCGGTTTTCTTGTCGCTATTAGGCTTGTTCCAGTTTCCGGCAACTTCGATGAGCCCATTCTCGTCAGTTTTCCAAATACCTTTGAAGACACCGGTCTGTTTGCCTTTTGGATCAAACTCTTCGAGGACCACATTCCCATCTTTATCTATGGTGCCACGCGTATCGATCTTCGTTCCAACTTTTTGATAGAAATAGGAGCCCGTTATTGTCTCGCCTTCACGCACCAGTTTCATCTGCAATCCAAGCGCGCTGCCAATCGAGCCCTTGAAATATTTGGTTTCACCTGCCGGCGTCGTGCCGCCTTCGGCATGCTGATATTCTCGCGCCGGCGCTGAAGTGTTACCAGATTGTTCCGTCGCGCTATTGTTCAGTTTGCATCCAGCTAGAAAAATGAACAGTGATAATCCAATAATTACTTTTGAGTATTTCATAATGTTACGTGGCAGAACCTGAGCGCGCCATCCCACTCTTCGCAATTTCTTCTCGAATCTCTTCAAACGTCAACTCACACAGTCGGCCGCCTGTGAATAGCTCATTATTAGTCACATCCGCGATGGCGAACGCCGGCTTCGGAAACCTATCAAGCTCTTCATCCGTTTCAAAACTTACTTCCGCCAAAACCAATCCGAACAAATCACCTAAAAACATGTCGACTGAAAACCGTCGCCCTTTAAATTCAAACGGGTAACGATTCTTTCGAATCTCATTTGCTTCAAACACGGCGAACGTTTCCGCTTCCAGCGCGTTGAGATAGATATTGGTGATTATGGCGCGCGAAGGATTTTCGGGGTCGGGCACAAACTTCTGGGTAAGCTTTACGGTCCACTTATTTGTCTGCGGATCCCGCGCCTTTCTAAGACGAAGCCGCGTGCCGGTGATGTAGTTGTCGGTTATTTGCAGGTGGGGACTTGCCCGTGTCAGTCCCTCGGGCAAGTCTTGTAATAAGTATCGCCGCTCTCGCTCTATGCGCGCATACTTGCTCGCAGCGGGAACGACCGTGTTCTGATCGGTTAATTTAGCGACGCCCATTTTTAACCCGCGCCGTAAACTTAACCTTTCGGCGCAACGCCAGCTACCTGTTTAGGTCTGACGGCGCGCTGGGCTTCATTGGCATGGGAAGCCGGCCGTCGGCATCGCGAGTGAGAGCCACGAAAGCAGGATCTTCACGCAAAGAATCAAATACTGCATCGACGCGGGCTTCCATCATCTCTTTTGAGCGCACCGCTCGGTACCGCTCATACTGAAAGAAGTGGCGCCGGAGAAACGCTAATGCTTTTTCGCGGTCACCGTTTTGTGCGTAGATCGCAGCAAGATTATACGAGGCTGGCAAAAGACCTAAGTTTGCTTGAGCGATCTTCAAAGCTTCGTTGCCATGACCGGAGGCGGCCATAAAGACAGCAGCAAAGACCAGGTTATAAGGATCCTTCGTATCGAGCGCGAGAGCCTTCTGCGTATACTCGTTGCCCTTCGCCAGGTCACCTTCAGAATTCCAGTACACGGCAAGATTGCGATATGCAAGCGCGAGTGGGTATTCCTCGACAGACTGTTCCATGAGCCGGAGTCCCTTTTTGAATTCCCCCTCATGGATCGTGATCTTGCCCAGGCCATGCAAGGCCACCGCCCGCGATAGCGGGTCAGCCTGCATATTAAGTATTGCGTCAAATGTTGTTCGTGCTTTAGTCCAATCGCCGATGTGATGTCGATAAAGCTCGCCCAGATAGCGGAGCGGAGTGGGATCAGCGGCGTCCATAGAGTGCGCCCACGTGTAAAGTTTTTTAGCCATCCAATATCTTGCGTTGAGTTCTGCGATAAGGCCGCGTTTCATTACCAGGTCAATTCGGGCACTTTCACGAGCCTCGAATACGGGTGAACCCAATTCATGAACATCAGATCCGGTGGCGACGTCTGCACCTAGCTTCTTTAGTTCCTTCGCCGCATCTTTAGCCTTTTTAGGAAACATGCATTTCTGCTCGAGCACCGACTGGTAGAGTTTGATTGCCCCATCTTTGTCGCCGGTTGCGGCCTTCGCTTTCGCATCCTTCAACTGGTTCTCGACGGAGGTCTCGCGTTGTTTTACTTCCGTTTCGACAACCTTCTCCACTTGCTCAACTTTCAGCTTGCCGCCGGTGTTTTCGATTTTGGTAACCGGCGTGCCGTCAGGCGTGGCCAGCACGGCTACCGGTAGCTTTGAGTCTCCTAGAAGTTTGTCCGCATGGGCAATGCGGGAGTCCGCCAGCTCCATTGAAATGCATTGCGTCGCATAGAGACTGAGGGGACGCGAGGCACGTAGACTTGATTTCTCCAGCTCATTCTTTGACGCGGGGAACCAATAAAGTATCAGGCCCATGGCGGGCGGATCTTTGGGCGCGCGAACTTTCCACGGCACGTAATAAACCTCGGGGCTCGAGGCGCTGCCAGTGCCACCGCCAGACATACCACCACCGCCGCCACCACCTCCTCCGCCACACGTGGCCCACGATGGGGAAACAGCAAAGAGTGCGATTAGAAGAGTGGTTAAGGCTCGAGCAACGGAGGATGCGTGTGATGTTTTCATATTGTTGATTTTAGCAAGAGTTTGTCCAGCTTACGAGGACTGCTGGGTCGTAAATGCCAAGCGGTGAAAGGCCCAATCCTCGAGCACGAATTAGTTCACGTTTAGAGCGGGGCTGAGCAGCCCGGCGGGTCGCCTCGCTGGGTAAGCCCCGCTAATTTGGCAACGCAGCTTACATCTTACCGGCCTTCATCGCAGCCACGCGCTTTTCAAAAGTTGTCGTATCCATCTTGTCGGCCTTACCACGGGCGATCGCCCGGTCGGCGACAGCTAACGCTTCATCTTTACGCCCGGCAGCGTAAAGAAATCGCGCTTTGGACGAAAGGTTTTGGAAAGTCTCCTTGGTCTTGATTGATTGATCGGCCCACTTCAGCGCTTCGTCCCACTTGTCTTGGCTGGCATAAGCGCCGGCAACGCTAAGGGGAATTTTCTCGTCGGTCGGGTTAGCCGCCATAGCCGCGTCAGCCTTTGCGCGCCAAACCGCTTCCACGTTCGGCACTTCGACCGTGAATGGGACACGCACCTTCTCCCAGCGAATGTTGACCGTCGCAGAATTGTCAGTAACGGGGTCGATGCTGTAGATCAGCCATTCCTGATTCTCAGATACCCATTGCGGCTTAACTTTGACCCGCAGTGTATCTTTTGCAGGGTCGTAGTTGAAGCTGCCCCACTGGTTCGCAACGCTGTTGAAGATAACGGTCCATTCATCCTTCGTCGGAATGCTATGCAGGCTGTAGCTGCCCGCGGGAAGTTTCTGGCCATTGATCAAAACATCGTCAGTCACGACAAACTGGGTCGCTTCATTAGCTCCCGTGCGCCAGGCGTGGCCCCAGGGCACAATGACGGCGTCCTTCGGACGCACATTTTGGTCATCAAGCGTGGCTTCACCTTTCACACTTGCTTGCGCCGGTAGGGGGTCGCCCCAGATCTTGCGCCCTTTAACGCCGGGCCGACTGTAGATGATCGTCACGTCTGTGACGCCGATGGTCTGCATGACGCTGGCCTTCTGGCTCGGACGCGGCAGACGCACGGCCGGTGGAGCCTGGGCCAATGCGTACTGAGCCCCGCACAACATTAGTAAGACGAGGCCAAAGGAAGAAATGTAGAAACGTTTAAAAGTGAGCATCGTGGGTCTCCTTGTATTGATTTTAGTAAATAGAGGACTGGGCGGAAATCCGCCCACTACCGTTTTGCGGTATTGTACTGCGGCTCTCCGAATTAATCTGCCTAATCTGTGCTTATTTTGGCTTCGCCCGCAGTCGTTACCAAATCTGGCAGCGCTTTGAGTCCTCGCGCACCATCGCATCACCGGCTTTGCACGCAAAAGCCGCGGCGAATTCCGGCATATTTGACAGCGGACCGTTTACGCGGAAGCGCGAGAGCGGGTGCGGGTCAGACTGCGCCTGAAGACGCGCGGCCTCGGGGGTATCCTTCTCCGCCCAGACCTGTGCCCATCCGAGGAAGAAGCGCTGCTCGGGCGTGAAGCCGTCGATGTCGGCTGGACGCAGCTTACCTTCCAGCGATTTTTGGAAAGCGTAGTAAGCAACGGTCAACCCGCCGAGATCGGCGATGGACTCGCCCGAGACGAGCTTCCCGATAAGGTTCAGACCGGGCTCAACTTGGAAGGCCTCGAACTGCTTGACAATACAATCCGAGCGCGACTCAAAGTTCTTCAGGTCGACCGGCGTCCACCAATCCTTTAGGTTGCCAGCCAGGTCAAACTTCGCACCCTCGTCGTCATAACCGTGAGTGATCTCGTGTCCGATCACAGCGCCGATGCTGCCGTAGTTTATAGCGTCGTCGGCTTCAGAGTTGAAGAAGGGCGGCTGAAGGATGCCTGCAGGAAACACAATCTCGTTCCTAAACGGGTTGTTGTAGGCGTTGACCGTTGGCGGGGTCATGCCCCATTCGGTTTTATCTACGGCCTTATCAATCTTGTTGTAGTCGCGCCACTGGCCAAACTCACTGGCCCGGATAATATTCGCGGCGTATGAGTCGCGTGAGACTTGTAGACGCGAGTAATCTATCCACTTGTCGGGGTAACCGATCTTCTGCCCGAAGGCTGCGAGTTTGGCAAGGGCGGCCTTGCGCGTATCGTTGCTCATCCAGTCCGCGCCCACGAGCCGGTCGTGGAAGGCAGTGATCAAGTTGTTAACCATCGTGTGCATGCGTTGCTTTGCCTCTGGTGTAAACGCGCGCATTACGTAGACCTGGCCCAGCGCCTCACCTAGGTTCGCGTCCGTGGAAGAGACGCAGCGACGCCAGCGGGGATACTGCTCCTTGCGGCCCGATAACGTTTTGCCGTTGAAGTTAAAGTCCTCAGTTTCAAACTGGGAGGAAAGGGCCGAAGCAGCGGCATTTACCAGGTTCCAACGCATGTACGTCTTCCAATCGGCGACCGGCACTTCGGCCAGCATTTTGTCGGCAGCCTGAAAGAACTCCGGGTGCGCCATGTTGATCCGAAGGTTCTTCGGCAGGCCGAGCGCGGCGAAGTAGTCGCCCCATGACAAGTGCGGCGTGAGATGGTCAAGATCAGCAGTGTTAAGCATGTGGTACTGCGTGGTCGGGTCACGCAACTCGACCGGGCCGCGCGAGTTCTGAGCCAGCCGAGTTTCGATGGCCATTACAGTCTGCGCGTTCTTGACCGACTGTTCGGGCGAATCGCCAAGAAGCTGAAACATGTTTGTCACGTGCGTCACAAAATCCTCGCGCAACTTCACAGACCTCTCGTCGGTTTTCGAGTAGTAGTCTTTGTTGGGAAGGCTGAGCCCGCCCTGCCCCGCGTTGCCAATGTTCATCGAACTATTCTTCAAGTCCGGCCCCGAGCCGAAACCGAAAAGAGCCGGGACGCCTTCGCGGTGAAAGTAAGCAATCTCTGCTTGGAGCCCCTTTAAGTCCCTGACCCTGTCAATGCGCGCGAGGTAGGGCGCAAGCGGTTTTGCTCCCGCGGCCTCGCGTTTCGTCTCGTCGACGCATGTGGCGTAGAAGTCGCCAATCTTCTGCTCGGTGCCGCCCGCCTTCGCGCTAGTGTTCTTGATGGCCTCTTCCAAAATGTCGTGAAGCGTCTTGCGGTTATTCTCGGCGAGAATGTTAAAGCTTCCCCAGGACGAGTAGGCAGCCGGTATTTCAGTATTTTTTTGCCACGTGCCGTTCGCATACTGGTAAAAGTCAGTACAAGCAGACGTGTTTCTGTCCATACTCGCTGGATCATAACCGCGTCCAGCCTGGCCAAACACAGCTCTTCCACTCGCCCAGCTTATTGCCACGAGGAACGCACAAGTGAACGCTGAAACGAAAAGCTTTTGCGAAATCGTCATTATAGTTCTCCATTATTATCACCAGTTATGGCAGATTGAAATGCGGCGATGTTTGTTACGCCGAGAGTGGAACTCGCGGTTTTGTTACCCAATATCAGAACCGAGAAAGCCGAGAGTACGCAATTTTTGCATAATACGTGTCCGCAAAGAATTAGTTCGTGACCAGGCGGCCTAAAAGTGCGATGGAGCGGCGTCCCAGCAAAGTCGCCTTTGGTGCCGGTGCGTAAAGCTTCAAAGT
>JALYXE010000144.1 GCA_030947265.1 Acidobacteriota bacterium | reverse complement strand
CTCTTAACCTGCGAACGCTACAGCACTTGACGCCGTTTGCAACAAACTTCCGGATTCAGGAGACCTGAAAGATGGGCCACGAGTTAAAGACTGAGCGCGAGCTGTCTCTGGATTTCCTGCGCGTATGCGAAGCTGCGGCAATTGCCGCGGCGCGCACGATGGGCCAGGGAGATCGCAAGTATTCCGATCATGTTGCGGTGGAAGCGATGCGTGAAGTTATGGATACGGTGCCGATGCGCGGACGCATCGTAATCGGCGAAGGTGAACGAGACGAAGCGCCCATGCTTTACATCGGCGAAGAGGTGGGCGGTGGATTCGGCGTGGGTGAAGAAATTGCAGAGTCCTGTCCGGAAGTAGATATTGCCGTCGATCCGCTTGAGGGCACGAACCTTTGCGCGCTGGGCGCTAACAACGCGATTGCTGTGCTGGCGGCGGCTGAACGTGGCGGACTATTGAATGCCCCGGACATCTACATGGACAAGATTGTGGTTGGACCATCCTCGCGCGGCGTCGTGGATCTCGATGCGCCGGTCAAAGACAATCTCAAGAATATTGCGCGTCGATTAGGTCGCGATGTGGAAGATCTAACCGTAATTGTCCTTGATCGTTCGCGGCATCAAAAACTAATCTCAGATGTCCGAGACGCCGGGGCGCGCATACGTTTGATCGGTGACGGCGATCTATCGGCAGGTATTTCCGCCGCCGTGGCGGGCACAAACATTCACGCACTGGTGGGGATCGGCGGCGCGCCTGAAGGAGTGATCACGGCGGCGGCGATGAAGTGCCTGAACGGCGAGATACAGGCAAGATTGATTTTCGATCATGAAAAGCTCGGGGTTGATAAAAACAAGGTGCCACCCAAGGAGGAGGTGCTGGAACGTTTGCAGTCGATGGGAATAACTGACGCAAACAAAATTTACGACACAAACGATTTGGCGCCTGGCCGGAAAATTATTTTCGCCGCCACCGGTGTCACCGACGGCGCGTTGCTAAAGGGCGTAAGGTTCTTTGGCGCCGGCAAGCGAACACATTCGGTTGTTATGACTACCGAATCGCGACACATTCGCTTTGTCGATACGCTGCATATCGAAGGCGGACCAGACACGGTGATTCGATTTTAGATTTCAGATTGCGGAGTGCAGATTGGTCTCCTGGAAGAGCAGCTGCAGTTAGCCCACGCATGACTTTCGGTAAAGGGAAGTAACAAGTAAGTAATCTCAGTTGTCAGTAAAATACCAATCAGCAATCCGCATTCGCAAATCCGCAATCCTATGTACGTCCCGCAAATTGGACTCGACCGCCGCCCCCTGGTGATGTGGTTCATAGTGACCGCGGGATCTTTAGCGATAATGTCGCTAATCATTGGAGCCCCGCTGGCTTTGAATGCCGGACATCCATTTTTAGGTCAAACAATCTATCGGGCGTTCAGTTACATCTGTCATCAAATTCCGGAGCGCTCTTTTTTCGTTGCCGAACATCAATTTGCAGTCTGCGCGCGTTGCACTGGTCTGTACGCCGGCTTCACGCTCGCCACCCTTGTATATCCCCTCGTGAGATCGCTAAGGCAAACTGAAGCGCCGGCGCGCAAATGGCTCTTTATTGCGGCGACACCTCTGGCGATCGATTTCGCGCTTGGGTTTCTCGGAATATGGAATAACACCCATTTCTCCCGCTTTGCCACTGGCGCCCTCCTCGGCTCTGTAGCGGTCTTCTATGTGATGCCCGGTCTCCTGGATCTGAGCCTCCGTGATTGGCACGCGAACCGTAAAGATTCGGCGCCCACCGGCACGAGTAATGTCTTACCCGCCGAAATGTCGACGAATGCTTCAGGGGCTCCAAGTGATTACAGCGCACCGCATCGTCGCATCTGACTGCCTGGCCTGTATGCGGGTACTGACCTCATGGAACTGCGCGAATCGCAAATTCAGATGGGCAAACTGCATCAGTACGTATGCGTGCCTACTTCGTGTTCGCCCGACTTCGGGTTAGAATCCTCCGCGCGCCGTTCAATCGTTCCAGCGACGGCGCTTAAGATTTGAAGATACCGCTATTGGTCTTGACCGACGCCGACGGCAGCAAAGGCATTCTGAACTCCGCAGTAGACGCAATGTTTTTTCAAGACACGAAGCCACCCTTTGGTCCCACCCCGAATAAACTCTTCGAGCAATACTTCCAGGATCTGGTTAACAAGACGTGGGGGAACATCAGTCCGCTTTACCAGCTTGATGCGTTCGATTGGACCATTCTGATTCTCTATTTCACGATACTCACGATTCTGGCTGTCTACGGGGCTTATCGCGTGAAGCAGGTCATTGATTTCTGGCGCTATCGCAAATTTGTTCCACACCCGAAGGGCAAATTCAGCAACGAAGACTTGCCCAACATAACTGTGCAGCTCCCACTCTTTAATGAGATGTATGTCATCGGTCGACTGGTGAAAGCGATTACGGAGATCGAATATCCACTCGAGAAACTTCAGATTCAGGTGCTCGATGATTCTACAGATGAAACGGTAAAGCTGGCCCAGGATACGGTTGATGAATATTCGAAGCAGGGATTTGACATTCAATACATCCATCGCGCGGATCGAACTGGATTCAAGGCCGGCGCGCTTGAGAATGGGTTGAAGTATGCGAAGGGCGAGCTACTTGCCATCTTCGACGCCGATTTTGTTCCCAAGCCCGATTGTTTACGCAAGCTTGTTGATTTCTTTACTGACCCGCTGGTCGGCTGCGCACAGATGCGCTGGTCACACATCAACGGCAACTACAATTTGCTGACGCGTTTGCAAACCATCATGCTCGATGGCCACTTCGTCGTAGAACAAACCACGCGCAATCGCACCGGCGGCTTTTTCAACTTCAACGGGACCGCGGGCATTTGGCGCCGCAGCGCCATATCAATGAGCGGAGGTTGGCAACACGACACACTGACGGAAGACACCGATCTCAGTTTTCGCGCGCAGTTGATGGGCTGGAAATTTGTTTATCTGCTCGACGAAGAAGCGCCGGCGGAAATTCCGGTCGAGATTAATGCCTTTAAGGCACAGCAACGGCGTTGGGCCAAGGGTGTGATGCAGGTCGGTATTAAACTCTATCCCCGAATCTGGCGCTCACATCTGCCCATGCGTGTGAGGCTGGAAATGTTTTTTCGGTTAACCGGAAATATCAGTTACCCGCTGATGATCCTCGCGAGTTTCCTCCAGTTTCCGCTCTTGCTGGTGCGCTACAACCAACCCTTCTACCACTTGATGATTCTCGATCTGCCGCTACTGTTCTTTTCCTCGATCTCCGTATTTCTGTTTTACGGAACCGCCGTCTGGTATCTGGATAAGAAGCGCGCTCCACGTTTATTGCATCTGCCGTTAGTCATGGCGTTGGGGATCGGCCTGGCATTTTCCAATGCTCGAGCGGTCCTGGAAGCGGTTTTCGGAATTAAAAGCGATTTTGTGCGCACGCCGAAATACAAGGTCGAAAAAACTCATGATGAAACATGGAAACGTAAGAAGTACAAACGCAAGCGCGGGTTGCTGCCGCTGCTGGAGCTAAGCTTTTCGGTTTATTTTCTGCTGGCGATTCTGTATGCGATTCGCATGCGCATGTGGGGCACGGTGCCGTTTCTCTTCCTCTTCTTCTTCGGGTTCGGATACATGGGAGTGATGAGTGTAGCTCAGGCGACACAGCGCGGGCGTTTAGCTTCGCTCTGGAGACCTGTGATCAAACTGTCCATAGAGCAATAGCGTTAGTTCCCAGGTT
>JALYXE010000136.1 GCA_030947265.1 Acidobacteriota bacterium | reverse complement strand
ACCAGAATAACGCGTCATTACATTTTTTGAAGGCCCAGGTTTATGGGTTTCAGCGCGACGCGCAGGGTGCTGAAGCCGAGCTACGCAAAGCTTTGGAACTAGACCACAACTACATAGCCGCCTACTCGGCTTTGGGTGCTCTCTTCATTAACTCCAAACAAGAGGACCGAGCCATAGCGGAGTATAAAAAGATCCTCCAGCTTCGGCCGGATGATCCGGCCGCCTATACCATAATCGGAATGCTTGAAGACTCCCGGAAGAACTACGATGTGGCCGCGGATAACTACCGCAAGGCCCTGGAAAAAGATCAAAGCGCAGTCATTGCTGCTAATAACCTTGCGTGGCTTTATGCCGTTCAGGGCAAAGGCAATTTGGATGAAGCAGTGCGACTGGCCCAGGGCGTGGTTCAAAAGAATCCCAATATAGCTGGTTTCACGGATACATTGGGCTGGATTTACTATAAGAAGGGGCTTTATGGGGCTGCGGCTGAGCAGTTACAAAAGGCAGTTTCAATAGACGAAGCAGCTGCACGGACTAGTAAAGCGGCTCCGAGCGCCACTTATCATTATCACCTCGGCATGGCCTTGAAAGCTAAAGGTGACAAAGCCGGCTCTCGACGCGAGCTGGAAGCTTCGCTGCGCCTATCTGACAAATCACCATTCACCGACATTGACGAAGCACGCAAAGCATTGGCTAGTTTGTAGCAAAACACAGAGGCTAAGATTTGCGAACTAGAGCCGGAGCGGTAGGCGAGAAAACAAGATCTCAGATTACCGGCTGATGGAAAAAACCCCGGGTTGAAAGAAAAAGAAATAGGAGTGCTGTATGAGTACTGAATTTCGCCAGCGAAGCCCTAGCGAATACTTAAAGATAATTCGCCGACGTAAGTGGCTGATTATCCTGCCTGTCATTGCCCTGACTTCGGCGGTTGCCTGGGTGGTTTACCGGTTGCCGGATGTTTATGAGTCAGTCACATTAATTGTTGTAAAACCTGCGACCCTGCCCACGGCGGTGGTTCCGACAATCACGGAAGACAGCTTAACTCGCCAGCTGACGAGTATTGATAAGGTTGTCACCAGCCGCAGTTCGTTGGAGCCGCTGGTCAAACAGTATGAGCTCTATAAGTCGGAGCGACTTCGCGGCGAGCCAATGGAATCGATTATCGACAGGGTGCGCAACGACATCAAAGTCGAGGTCAATACCAGCCGCAACGATATTACTAACGGCTTCAATATCACCTACCGCGGCCGTGATCCAAAGGTTACTCAGGCGGTCACCGCGGAGTTGGCCACTAAATATATTAACGAACAGACGAAGAATACGGTCAACTCTACCAGCTCGGCAAAGCAGTTCATTGACCAACAGGTCCAACAGACAAAAGACGAGCTTGACGCAGTAGATAGGCAACGGCTCGACTTCATGCAGAAGAATGTTGGCAACTTACCGACGGAAGCCACCTCACTCGTCGGTCAATTAACCGGCTTGCGCGAACAACAGAAGGCTTTGATTTCGGAAATCGGCCGTTTGCAGGATCGGAGTTCATCCCTGGCCACGCAGTTGACGCTTCTGAAGAAACAATCCCAGCAGACCATAGACGACTACGCAGAAAACACGACTGACCCGAAGACAACTCTTGCCTGGGCCGAGCTGGTAAAAAGAAAGGCCGACCTCCACTCGGAACTGCAGCGCATGATGACCGAGTTAAAGCCGAAGCATCCTGACGTTCTCGCCAAACAAGCCCAGCTTGACTCGGTGACCAAAGAGATGGACCAGATGATTGCCGAATGGAAGGAACGAATCGTAGAAAAGCAACGAAAACTACAGAACCGACCTGATTTGAGCGTCGCCGCCACCGAAGCGCAACTCAAGTCAGTAGACGGTGAAATAAAGCGCGAGCAAAAAATACTTGACGATAATGAAAAACAGATAGGTGGGATCTTGCAGCGTATCAATAGCGTTCCCGGTACGGAGGTCGCCCTCGGGGCGCTCGAACGCGATTATCAAACAAAGAAAAGCGCCTATGATCAATTGCTGCTACAACAGCAGAAAATCACCTTGGGCGCTGAAGCGGCTTCGCAGCAACAGGGCGAAGGCATTGAGGTGATCGACCCCGCCAACTTGCCTTCTAAACCGGTGGCGCCAAAGCGACTCCTGCTTTCCGGGATCGGTCTTGCCTTCGGGCTAGGCCTCGGATTATTACTAACGGGCATACTCGAGGTTCCCCGTCTTCTTACTATTCAAACCAGCGAAGATGCACGTCACTACACCGGCTTGCCCGTGCTCATTTCTGTCCCTGAGCTGCTCACGCCAGAAGAAGCTCGTGCCCTTCCTCGTCGTCGCAGACTAATGCTCGCTGCCGGTGTAACGGTAACTATCGCGGCCATTCCCGTGCTGGCCCTGGCTTTGAAGGCTACCCATGTTTTCGAATCCCTGTCGGCGGGTCACTCCTTATAAAAACTTGAGGAGTGGTTTTCGTCCTGAACTTGGAGGTTCAAGAAGTGTACGCAGAATTCTACGGGTTAAAAGAGTTGCCTTTCGCACTGACGCCCGATCCGCGTTTCATTTATTTCACCCCGTCGCATACAGAGGTGATGGCGAATCTTCATTATGGCATAGAAAGCGGCAAAGGATTGGTAGTGGTGACGGGCGAAGTTGGCACCGGCAAAACAACAATACTGCGATGGATGATGCAGCGCCTGGACCGCACTGTTTTGGTCGCTTACATCTTCAATCCGCGTTTGTCGGTCCCGGAATTTTATCAGCATGTAGCTGTGCTGCTTGACGTTCAGAAATGGGAAACAAAGTCAGAACTGCTTATGGAATTGGGCCGAAGTCTCGAGTCGCGCCATTCAAGGGGACTGAGTACAATTCTTATTATTGATGAGGCACAGGGTTTATCTCCGCACGTGCTCGAAGAAATTCGCTTGCTTTCAAATTTTGAATCGGACACTGCCAAGCAATTGCAGATCGTTTTAACCGGACAGCCGGAATTGCGCGAGGTCTTGAACGATCCTGATTTGCGCCAGCTAAAGCAAAGAATTGCACTGCGTTGCGTGATCAAGCCCTTGCCAAACGTCGAGGAAACCGAGCGATACATCACGTCACGCTTGCTGGTTGCAGGCGCCGAGCGCACCACCCTTTTCTCTCCGAGCGCTATCGATTACATCTTCCGTTGTTCGGAAGGAATCCCCCGCACTATAAACAATCTTTGCGATAACGCTCTCCTGGCCGGCTACGCAGCCGGTGAGATTATTATCGGCCCTTCGATTATTGAGGATATTGCAGAAACCTTCGACATGCTGCCGCGGTCGGATCGCGGAATGCAACCAGGTGAAGAACGAGAGGCGCCAGCCAGAATCTTCTCTTCCGCTGGTCGGTCTGAGTTGTGGGCCGCGGGAACTTCAACAACAGAGAGCGACCCGGAGAGTGCAGCGCCGCTGCCGGTGGAGCAAGGATAGTAACCAGGAACTGCAAGCGCTGAAATTCATTTATTGAGTTCCAGAGGTAAATTGATGGGAAGAGTTTTTGACGCCATAAAACGAGCGAGCGCCGCTGACCAGGGCAGTGTGCGAAAGCGACCACAACCAGATTCAAAGCGTCACGGCGAAGGTCCCCGTGTCCCTGGGTTGCCTTCCGGCGAGCAAGTTGAAGAGCAGCTCACTAGGCGCTCATCATTTATGTCGGTCTCTCCTGAGACGGCGCAAAATTCAGCGTCCTCTGCGCACACTGCGGATGTACCCGTTGGGTTGGCACTCCCCGGCGGAACGGCTTCGCGTGATGCTGGGGCAACTTTGGGCGCTGCCGGGGCGGCGCGCGTCGGGGAATTTGCCATTTATGACATTTCCCCCGCGCGCGTCGAACCTCACCTTGTCGCTGTTAGTCAGCCCCGTTCTCCTTACTGTGAACAGTTTCGTTCACTTCGCACGAAAGTGTTACAAGCCGGCGAACGCCAGCAGATGCATGCCTTTGTCATCACTAGTGCAGGAGTCGGCGAGGGCAAAACATTAACCGCGCTCAATCTGGCGTGGCTCCTGGCCCAGACCGAGGGTATGCGAGCGCTGGTTATTGATAGCGACCTGCGCCAGCCCTGTGCTACTGACTACTTTGGCATTAACGCACCGACAGGGCTTTCGGAGGTCCTCGGCGGAACCGTGAGACTAGAAGAGGCTATCATCCGCTTAGATCCTGCGGGCCTGTATCTGTTACCGGGGGGGAAAGCTCGTGACGACGTTGCCGAGTTGCTTTCCGGACCTTCTTACGCTCGCATTCTGACCGATGTAAGGAGGATGTTCGATTTCATCATTATCGATGCTCCGCCATTGGGAATGTTTACGGATGCCAACGTTTTGATGAACCGTGCGGACGGTGCCCTGCTCGTCGTTCGTTCCGGTAAGACGCGCTACACCTTGATCGACAGGCAGCTGGAACAGATCCCACGGGAAAAGTTGTTGGGAGTTGTCCTGAATCGCGTTGATGAGCAATTTGATGAAGCCGCCTACTATTACCAACGCCGCTATTACAGTCGAGATCGAGGACTCACGGAAGCAAAGCTGAAACAACTGCCTGGTGAGCGCCAGGAGGAGGTCGCTGTCGTTAATTGAGAGCGTCACGATTAAATGGACGGACCGTATCTTTGCTGCTCGCCGAGGCCGCCTTAATGTTCGGTGTGGTCATCGGTGCTGTCTATTTGCGCGTTGGTGTGGCAGGAGCGCCATACGAACTAATCGAGCGGCACGGTTACTTCAAGGCCGGCTTTGCCACGGTATTCTGTTTAGCTGCTTTCTATCTTTTTGACTTATACGATTTCATTGTTATGCACGACCGCAGTGAACTGGTGTTGCGGCTGGTGCAGGCGCTCGGTTTGGCTTGGATAGCCCTGGCCCTTTCGTTTTACGCCTATCCGCAACTAATGCTCGGTCGGAGCATTTCCCTCATCGCGCTTCCCATGGCGCTCGCATTGATGGTTGGTTGGCGGATCTCCATACACTGGTTTTTGGGACATCCGGACTTCGGCGAACGGATCCTAATCGTGGGCTCAGGCAATCTGGCGGTAGAGGTGGCCCGCCAAGTACTCAACCGGCCTGACGCCGGCTACAGGATTGTGGGATTTGTCGGCACGGATTCAGAGCTTCTCGGCAAGAGTTTGATCAACCCTCGCGTTATCGGCCTGACTGAAGACCTCGACAAGATCGTGAAGCGCGAAGGCATCGACCGCATCGTTGTTGCCATGGGGGAAAGACGCGGACAACTCCCGACCGATAAACTCCTCAAACTTAGCCTCGCGGGCGATGTTTCAATAGAGGAGGGGGCGACCTTTTACGAGAGAATTACCGGACGTGTCTCGCTGAATATGATCCGCCCTTCGTGGCTGATCTTTACGGGGCGAGGCCGCCAGGTTAGGTTCGCCGCGATCAGCCGCAGCGTTGTGCACAGATTAGTAGCTTTCACCGGCGCCCTTCTTTCGCTGCCCCTCGTGGTGCTGACGGCGATTCTGATTAAAGTCGATTCGCGCGGACCCGTTTTTTACAAGCAGGAACGTATTGGCAAAAACGGACGCCCCTTCGTTCTTACTAAGTTTCGCTCGATGAAACTTGATGCTGAGAAGGCCGGACCAGTATGGGCCACCAAGGGGGACGAGCGAACCACGCGGGTGGGGCGAATCATACGTAAGATTCGCGTAGATGAGATACCGCAGTTCTGGAATATCCTGCGTGGTGAAATGAGTTTTGTCGGTCCCCGTCCCGAGCGGCCCCATTTTGTGGCTCAACTTGCAGAGGAAATTCCTTACTACGAACAGCGCCATTTAATCCCGCCGGGATTAACAGGATGGGCTCAAATTAAATATCCCTATGGAGCTTCGGTGGAAGATGCGCGACAAAAGCTTCAATACGACCTTTACTACATCAAGAACCATAGCTTGTTTCTCGATGCACTCATCTTGTTTGAGACGATCAAGATAATTATCTTTGGGCGAGGCGCTCAATAAGACGTCACGGGTTTTTGGAGGTTTGAAATGAAGAAAACCAAGAAATTAATAGTGTCAGCGATTATGACTTTGTGTATGGCCTCATTTGCAGTTCTGGCTCAAACGCAAACCGATGCGCAAAAAACCAGACAACGAACAACCGCTACACCAACCCAGGTCAAAGACAAGACCAGGAAGGTGGCGCAAGATCCGACCGGCAATCCCCAATCAGGAGACAGGCTGGAACCTGATGACACAGCACGTAGGGCTTCTGACGTGCCTGAGGAAACAGAGGCTAACAGGCATGAGCAACTTTCTGAGGAGGCAGCCATTGTTCCCTATTACGATAATTTTTTCACCACCTACCGGCTTGGTCCCGAAGACGTGATTTCTGTCGTAGTTTTCAATCAGGATCGATACTCGCGTGCAGGCATTACCGTGCCACCGAGTGGTCGCATTTCGCTCTCGCTCATACAAGGCGGAATTTTCGTCAACGGCAAGACAGTTGACGAGGTTGCGGAACTGGTTAAGAAGAAATACGACGAGTACATCATCGACCCGCAAGTTACCGTATCGCTTGATAAGGCATCGTCTTATCGTTATAGCGTCATCGGTGACGTCGGCCAACCAGGTATCCGCCTGATGAGCCACCGAATGACAGTGACTGAGGCATTAGCCGAAGCGGGAGGTGTGCTGCAGACAGGCGACAAAAGCAAAGTTGTCGTTCTCCGCCGTCAGGCGAACGGCATTCTCTCGCCCATTGCGGTGAACGTCTCGGCAATTTACAAAGGCAAAGCCGCGGATAGTACTTACCTTGTGCCTGGTGATCAGATTATCGTACCGGGAAACAAGTTGAAGACGTTTCAAAAGATCATGGGCTTCTCGTCTATTCTTAGCTTTGCGCGGATCTTCACCGGATTGCCTTTATAGGAAGGAAGGATCCGGAGGCATGGAGCGGGGGGTTGCTGCAATGGATAGATGTTGGATTTAGGCAGGAAGGCGTCGATAACATGGGTATTGAAGTTAGCGGTCCCCAAACAGGGAGAGCGTCATCATCGTGGCGCGCGGCGCGTTTGCTGTTTCGTGCCGTCTGCTGCTCCTTCCTACTGCTTGCTTTCCTTTGTCTGCCTGCCCTTGCTCAGACTGGCGCCTGGATGCGTCAAAGTGTGGGATCGCTGGCCTGGCTTCATGCAGTTTTCTTTCTTGATGAAAACCGTGGTTGGGCTGTAGGCAGCAGGGGCACGCTGTTGGCGACAATGGATGGTGGCAAAAGCTGGAAGGCAAGATCTCAGCCTACGGCAGACGTCCTGCGCGACATCTATTTCACTGACGACCAGAATGGATGGCTTCTTTGCGAGGCGAACCTTTACGACTTGAAAAGTAAAGATGACCCGCGCACATATCTGATGCAAACAAACGATGGAGGGCAGAACTGGAAACGGATAAATATCCGTGGCGTTGACGTGGACGCTCGCCTGGTGCGGGCGGTTTTCAGTCAAAGGGGACGTGGCTGGGCCTTCGGCGAAGGAGGAACGATCTTTACTACACGTGACTCCGGCGTAAGCTGGACTCGCTTGCAATCACCCACCCGACATCTGCTTCTGGGCGGCACCTTCGTTGACGAGGATCGCGGTTGGTTGGTGGGCGCGGGTGCCACCATTATACAAACGTCAGATGGCGGAGAAACCTGGCATCTTTCACGCTTAGCCGATGCGAGTCAGAAGGCCGTCCGCTTCGCTGCCACCTCGTTTGTCAACAATCGTTTGGGTTGGGCGGTTGGGAGCGGCGGCAGTATCTACCACACCATAAACGGCGGTCGCACCTGGCAACAACAGGTCTCCGGCATTGTTAGCGATCTGTTTGATGTAAAGTTTCTGGACGCAGTTGAAGGCTGGGCCGTGGGCGCCGAAGGCACCATCATTTACACGAATGATGGCGGCCTGCATTGGACCGCGGAGCGAAGTGGCACTGAACATCCGCTGGAAAGAATATTCTTCGCAGACCGCAAGCACGGTTGGGCGGTAGGTTTTGGCGGTACAGTGGTCGCTTACGCGCGCACGGAAGCTCCCCGATTGAGTAAATAGCTGGTCAGATAATCTTGACATTACATGTAGAGAAAAAGATTTGAAAATCATCACGACTACTCCAGTTTTGTTGTCACTGTCGCTGGCTGTGACTCTTGGTGTCGCGGGAGCTTCTGGTCAAAAAAATTCGGCGAAGAAGAAACCCAGGCAAACATCTAGCTCCTCATCTGGCGCAGGCAAGTCGCGCGCGCGGCGCGCGTCGACCAAGTCATCTGGTGAACCCGCACTATCAATTACGGACCGGCCAATCGCTTCCGAGGCGGTCGATCCATGCAAGGAAAGTTCCGTCAAGCCAATCGTTCCCGCCGCCAGGGCCGGCGAAGAACCGGCCGAAACAACTGGCAGCAAGGCCACTGAAAGGTCAGCTGACATATCCGGTGAAAAACCTGGCGATGCGAAGCCGCTTCCGCAGACGGCTGCTGATACCAAAGACACCCATGCTTCTCCGGATGCTCTCATATCCCTGCGTGATCAGATTGACGCGGCGCCAAGTGGACCGGATCGTATTCGTTTGCAGTTAAAGCTGGCAGAGCAATTGGTTGCGGGAGGAAAAAAAACGGAAGCGATTACGGAATTGCGCGCAATCACAAACGCCGGCGTATTCGACCCTCAGGGATTTTACAATGCCGGTAACGCGCTCGCCCGCTTGGGCGATGCTGATGAGGCAATCAACGCCTACCGCAAAGCAGTCGACCAGCGAAAAGGAAAGTATTCCCGCGCCCTCAACAACCTCGGTGTTGTCTTGCTACGAGAAGGTCGCTGGGATGAGGCTCATGACGCGCTTTTGTCAGCCCTGCAGTTGGAGAGCTTTCACTACGCAGAAGCGAGTTACAATCTGGGACGTGTTTATTCCGCTCGCGGCGAAAATGATCTGGCAATTCGGGAATGGCGTCGTGCTTTGACAATTGACCCCGAACACAGTGGGGCTGCTCAAGCTCTCTCTCGCGGCAGCGAACCAGGGATTGGGGTGAGGGCCGAGGCGTCTGCCAAAGGACCGAGTCTCGGTAAGAAGATCAATCGTGTACCAGGACATTCTGCGGAGAATACCCTGTCAGGGCGCTCCGAAAAGAGTCCTGCGGCCTCTGCGAAGGTTTTGACTGTCGATGCTGTCACTTATCAATTTCTCCAACGGGCCCGCAACTCAAGCGAGCAGGGTAAACTACAGGAAGCAGTTGAAAATTACCAACGAGTAATCTCGCGCTCGCGTGGTTACTTTCTGCCGGCGAATCTTGAGCTGGGCTACGTGTTGATGCGGCTGAAAAGGAATGATGAGGCGCTTGCGAATTTGCTCCAGGTGACGAACCGTGACGGTGCTCGCTATCCAATTAGTTACTAT
>JALYXE010000384.1 GCA_030947265.1 Acidobacteriota bacterium | reverse complement strand
AATTCGTCTGAGCCATAAAATATAGGCCGGCGCGTGAATTTGGTTCCTGTCTTAACACTTCCTTCAAATCCTCGACGGCGGCCTTCAGGCCATCTGTCTGCCCGCCCTGCGCTCGGAGTCGTGCACGAAGCAAGAGTGCCTGTCTGTCGTGCTGATCTTTCTTAAGCGCCTCCTCGATCTGCGCGCTGGCCCCATTCGTGTCACCACGCACTAACAGAATCTCAGCGAGCCGATAGCGACCCTGTGCGTAATCAGGTGATTTAGCCAGGATGTCTTGAAATATTCTCACGGCATCATCCGTGCGATTGATGGATGAGTAAAAATCAGCCAGAACCGCCTGGCTTTCCGGTTTATCCTTTTCAAGACCGGCGAGCGCCTTGTAGGCCTCCTCGGCCTTATCCAGCTGCTTGTTGACCATGTAAAAACTGGCCAGGGTAAATCTGGCATTCCGATCAGTTGGCGCTACTTCCACCGCTTTCTTCAACTCTGATTCGGCCTCGGAAGAACGGTTCGCTTGCACCAAATACTTTCCATATTCGGTATGCACCAATGCCGAGCCGGGGTCGATTGATATTGCTTTCTTGAACAGTTCTTCTGCTTTGACCCGGTCGTTGGTCACTATGTAGAAGCGGGCGAGGCTGAGATAAGATTCAACGCGTTTGGGATCTAAGTCAATTGCGCGATTCAGTTCGGCGAGTGATTCGTCCTTTTGGTCCTGCGCAAACAGGATGCTGCTAAGCAGGATGTGGCCTTCGATGTTTTTGGTGTCCTTTTGCAGAACCTCTTTTGCCAGGTGCTCGGCTTCCGTAATGAGTTCAGGACTCCCCTTACTAGCAGCTAAATAATAGTTACCAAGCTTGTTTCTGGCCTCAAGGTTATTCTGATCCAGTTCGATTGCTTTCCTTAACTCCTCGATCATTTCAGGAAATCGTTGCAGGCTCTCATAGGCTCGAGCCAGCCCCCAGTGGCCCGCCCCAAGTTTGTCGTCTATTTGCAGAGCATTGCGAAACTCAAGAGAAGCTTCCTGAAACTTGGAATCCTTCAGATAGGCTTCGCCCTTGCTAAGATGTTCAGCTTTAGCTTTTTGGGAATTAGTGCACCCGCCAAGGGAGACGGCGGCGACCAGAATAACGACAAGTAAAATTGAGTAGTAAAGAAATTTTTGACGCTCGGTATTCATTCTGTTTTTGGCTCCTCGCAGATTAAGCCTGCCAATTTCGCTTAGACCAATTTGCGCTATCATGACTTCTTTGTGCATCTTCGGCAGCCAGTTCTCCTTGATGCCTCACAAAGTAAGACACTAATAAAGATGGAGATTTGCTCATCCCTTCCACAGAAAGCGGACTAAATAAGACTTTTCTCCGAGTTTTGGGACGCGGCAGCCACAGCTTCAGTTAGGAACGAATTCCGGCAGTGCTCCTGACGTCACGGCCGCGAACTCTCTCGCGGATTCAATGGCGGCAGCGTCTGATCCCGTTATCGGCACCGTCACTCGCACCATCGCTGCATCTGATCTCCGGAGACGTACACTGTCCAATACCGTATAAATCTTGCCCCAGTACTCGCTGGCGATGATTCTGCCGCGTCCTTGATACCAATAGATCATCAGCTCACGGATGTTGCCATTCTCAATCACATACTTATTTGCAACGAAGCTTCTCCCGCTGGGCAATGGGATTGAAATCATGGCCGGGTCTACCATGCTCCAACCTGCTCCAGGCAAGCAATTCAGCGGACTGTGATAGGTCGCGCCGTCTCGCTGAGTCGCGTAATATCCGATGTACAAATTGGCCATCTGTCCATTCCCAAGACGATAGTCGCGCAAAAGATAATCGCTGGCGCGCAAGACACTCATCGTCTGGGCATCAAAGCGCTGGTCGATACCCTGCTGTTTCCAGGCGCCAACCTGAGTCGGAAAATTCTTCAATTCCTGGCGTTCTACGTGCGCCTCGCCAAGATATGCCCAAGTGTTCACGAGTATGCCACCCGCAACGAGCACCACAAGCAAAAAACCAAAGCGCCAGGAACTCTTCATCTCAATCGACCCCTTCTGATTGCGCCACCACCACCTGCGGCGCGGGCGCCACAGACGAATTTAGTGGATCGATCTGTGCTAAAGCCTCGCGTTCGCCGCGTGAGTCATTTGAAAACAACGAGCGCAAACGATCTAAGCCCCAACCAAACGCGAACAATATGAGAAACGCAACAATATAAATTACCCAACCCGAAAAGGAGTGGAAGAAACCATCTGATATTTTTACTCCATAGTAGCGTGCTAAAACGCCTGTCCCGCTTACCCTGAGCGCGTTTGTCAAAATTGCAATCGGAACTGCCGACAGCACGATAAGTGTGGACCGCCAAAAGCCCCAGCTTCTCAACGACTTGAATAGTCCCGTCTTTCTAGTTCCCTCTCCGGGTTCACCGGTTCCATTCGACGTTCGAGGATAACTGAAGTAAGCAAATACCACCGCCAGTGTCATCAATGTCATTAATGAACGAATTCCGCTGCAGGCCTCAACCACTTCGAGCTTTTTAGTTTCCAGGGAATTCAGAGGCATCAGCTCTATGACGTTGCCCTGGCGCAAAACCGGAATATCAAAAAGCCTCATCGACCAAACTGCACAACGAGAAGCGAACAACTGCAAGGGGAAAGCAATCTTGTTGAAAACTATGACCGGGATCGGAATCGCAAGTAGCAGCAAACTCAGAGGCACCCACACCAGGCGAAGCAAATGCCCGCCCCAGAAGTAGACAACCACTCCGGCGAGCATGAGCACCAGTGAAGTGCGTTGCAAGAAAAGTTCAGC
This sequence comes from Acidobacteriota bacterium, assembly GCA_030947265.1. GTDB lineage: Bacteria > Acidobacteriota > Blastocatellia > Pyrinomonadales > Pyrinomonadaceae > PSRF01. The sequence continues at coordinate 1,025 of JALYXE010000384.1, read as the reverse complement.
GCCGGCTACACCGGTCCACAAGGCAAACATTGCCAGCAGAATCGCGGCTCCGCCCCAAACCATGGAGGGTGCAAACCGACCCTGACGTAGCTTGTCCCGTTCCGCCCAAAGGATATAACCGATAACAAATGGAATTAAGAGACCGTGCGAATAGTTCTCATCTACCCACCAATCGTGCGCAAGCTTACCGAGCACGGAAGCGTAGACGAAGACAAGAGCAGAAATGACGGCAAGGGCTCGCCAAAGATTCTTGGGGCCACGGACACTCATACTACATTCCTTGAACGTTTTCGCAAGAAAAGGGCAATTTCTCCCGCGAAGCTGGACGACTTATTACCGTCTACCAAAACCGAAAGTTACGCCAAAGCTTATATCATATTGGCTTCTTATGACAATCGCAGCAGCCGGACACAACGTTCATAGACAATAAACGCCGAACACAGAAGGTTTCCCACAATCCGCCGGAGACTCACCTGATGCAATAAATATACTTAAGGATTCCTCAGATTTACCCAAACCTAACACCGCGGGCAACACTAGTATGAACTCTCCGACGAAGGCCTCACGGAAGATGATGAAGATGATATAGAGTGGGCAGAATAGTGCCGCGATTGGGGTGGGCTAGGCTAAGCCTGGTGGGTAAGACGAGGACACCGTTTCCCTATGCGCAATCAGTAAAATCAAATGAAGAACCAAAAATCAGATAAGTCATCCGAAGAATTCCGGCGCGTTCGAAATTCACCAGGAAATGCTTACCGTTCCCAGAGATAGATCCGCAAAAGGGTAAATACAAGCACAAGAAGACAAAGCCATTATCTGAAACTTGTACCAGGTGGCGTCTTCGGAGGCGAGAATTCTAACAGCGAAGTAATTTGGAATCGGACGCCAATCACGCGGCTTTGCGCCTCTTGCGCACTGCTGTACCTACTCCCGCTATTCCTGTTATGAGAAGTGTCAGCGTCGCGGGCTCAGGCGTCTGAGCAAGCTGCCCGCGAATCTCACCACCTGGAAAATTACTACTGTGG
>JALYXE010000131.1 GCA_030947265.1 Acidobacteriota bacterium | reverse complement strand
GTTCGCACGCGGCCATACAGCGAAGCGATGACAACGTCAGCACCCTTAGCTCGCTCCAAAGCTTTTTGAACTTCCGTCTCAGACGAACGATCATCGAGCACAATGGTTTGAATCTTGCGGCCGAGTCCATCCATCGCTCCGACAAATGAGTTGGCTATCCACAAGCGATCATCACCGTTTGTAATCGCCAGATTGAAAATGCGAGCGTCAGTCTTTAGCGAATTCAGGGGAACCAGATTGTCGTCGTTACGGACCAGCGTAATAGCGTGCTCAGCAATTTCGCGCGCCAGGTCCATGCTTTCTTTGCCGGCAACCGCGCGATCAATCGCATCGAGCGGAGTGATTCTCTGCTTGACCAGACCCAGATCGTATTTGGCGGCCAGCACCCGACGGGCGGACTCATCGATCCGCTGTTCCTTTAGTCGCCCCTTCACAACCGCCTCATGCACGCCGCGAAGAGCCGCGTCAGGGTCAGCCGGCTTCAGCAAAAGATCGGCTCCTGCTTCGAGGGCGCGGACAGAGGCTTCTTCCTGAGTAAAATAGAGCGTCAATCCGCTCATGCTCATTGCGTCAGTAACTATGAGTCCATCAAAGCCCAGGTCTCGTCGCAGAATACGGTTAATTACCGGCGATAGTGACGTGGGCATAGTGCCTTTTTCGACTATAACTTCGGCGCCTTCGTCGGTGTCGATGGGCTTTAACTTGACATCTCGTGGCAAAGGATTAACTGCTGTAGGATCGACTTGGGGTATGCCAATGTGTCCGGTCATTACTGAACCCACGCCGGACTCGACTGCAGAGCGAAACGGAACGAGCTCGACGGCATTCAACCGATCACGACTGACATCGATCTCCGGTAAGCCGCGATGAGAATCAGTGGCCGTATCACCGTGGCCCGGAAAATGTTTTGCCGTCGCAATCACACTGTTGTTTTGAGCGCCTTCGACGAATGCGGCGACAAATCGCCCTACCGCCGCGGGGTCTTCGCCGTAGGACCTAACATTAATCACGGGATTCGCCGCGTTGTTGTTAACGTCAGCTACGGGCGCGTATATCTGTTGCACCCCAAGAGCGCGAGCCTCGCGCGCGGTTAGCGCACCCTGACGACGGGCGTACTCGGGATTGTTCGTAGCTCCCACGGCCATATTCCATGGCAGGTTTACGGTGTCATCAAAGCGCATTCCTGAGCCCGCTTCGAGATCCGCGGAGACTAACAAGGGATAGCGCGCCAGCTGCTGCATGCGGTTCACAAGCACAACCGATTCGTAAACCGGGCCGCGAAACAGAATAATGCCGCCCACATGATTGTCTTCAACCTGGCGGCGCAGCGCTTTAAAAGCATCGCTGTCCTGATTCAAAAACGTCGCGTTTACCGCCACGCATATTAATTGTCCGATTTTTTCGTCCAGCGTCATGCGCCGCAACTCATTATTAGACCATTTGAGCGCTTTCTTTGTTGGTTTTGAAGAATACGATTTGACGTCCGTTGTCGTTTTGGCGCGGGCTTCTGACCGTGCGCTCAACTCGACCAACGGTGTCACCACGGTCGCGGACAAAAGAACTGCGGCAAGAAACAGTCGAATTGATAAAAAAGGTTTTGATTTCATTTTGATTTCATAAATAGATAATGCATTTGACTTGAATGTTGGCCCACCAGCGGGGGCATGCCCCCTTCCTAACCTGCGAGACAGCGCAGTAGTCATCTCACCTTGAACGCCATACAAGCAAGGATTATCAATTTCCTGAATCAGCTCAGGGTTGGGAAGGTGGGCATGCCCCCGCCCCGTCTTCGATAACATTCATCTTAATTGCATTGCTCATGACGACCTATTCTGCCGCGATCAGGCAGAAGGCGAAAGTTCATCACGACGGTCGGCCGGCGCTGTGGCAAACGCAAATGAAGCGACCCATGCCACAGCGAAGGTTATGACACTGCCGATAAGCACGTACCAAGTCCACGCAAGCGGCGTAAAAAACCGGACGTACGTCATTACGATGATGCTTGCGAGCATTCCAATCAGAGCCGGGGGCTCGCTGACGCGTCGCAGGAATGTTCCTACCAGAAACACTCCGAGAACTGGACCGTTTATTAAGGACGCGACTGACAATGCCTGATCCAATGCCGAACGATTCCGGCGCATAGCTATCAGCGCGACTCCGATTTGCACGATGCCCCACACCAGGGTTAACACATGGGACACGCGCAGATAGTGTTTGTCATTACGCCGAGGCCTGAACGGCTTGTACAGATCATTAACCGCCGTTGCCGCTATGGAATTGAGCGATGACGAGAGCGCGGCGGCAAAGATTGCCGCTACCACCAGGCCGGATAAACCCGATGGCATGAACTTGGTAATGAAATCGGGGAAGACCCGGTCGCCGCCAACCGCCTGAAATGTTCCACCCGCCGGTAGCGTCGCCACACCGTAGGCAAGCGTTCCATACGCGGGATCAGTGTTCGGCGCGTAAAAGGCGAACAACAGCACGCCGATAAAAAGAAAGCCGATGAACTGTGCCAGCACGATTGCGCCGCTGGTGAGAAGCGCTGCGGCCGCACGTCGTGGCTTGTCTGTACAAAGATAACGCTGCACCAAATACTGATCCGTGCCGTGAGTGCTCATTGTTAAGAAACATCCACCCAGAAGCCCCGCCCAGAACGTGTAAGTCTTCGTAAGATCGATCGGCAGCGAAAAAGTAAACGTGCCTGACGTAAATGGCGCGGTAAAGACATAACTCGTCGGCCTGATTCCGAAATCAATGAAGTTAAACTTGTGATACTGCTCTCCCAGCGAAATAGCCTGGCCCCAGCCTCCTTTGATGGCCATGATTAATACAATCCCAGCCATCGCGGCGCCGGCAAGATAAATCCCGAGTTGCACCACCTCGACCCAGATTACTGCCTCCATGCCTCCGAAATAAGTGAAGATGATCATTACCACACCAAGCAATACCACTGATCCAATCACAATCGTTTCCGCATTCGCCTGAGGCTGGAAAGCTGTGTAGACCGCAGCCAGGACAAATGCCGTCAAGAGCAGACGAATGCCGTCGGCGATGTTGCGCATCACAACGAACAGTGATGCGGCAAGCATCTTGATTCGAGTACCGAAGCGGCGCTCGAGTAGTTGATAGACGGTCATCAGCTCGCCGCGAAAATAAGAGGGGATGAAAAGGATCGAAATAACAATCCGCCCCAGCATGTAACCAAAGACGAGTTGTAAAAACTGAAAATTGCCGCCGCGTGCAAAAGCGATTCCGGGAACTGAAATGAATGTGATCGTAGAGGTTTCAGTAGCGACAATAGACGCGGCTATGGCCCACCAGGGAACAGTTCGATCGCCCAGGAAGTAGTCGCGCGTGGTCTCCTGCTTCCGTGAAAACCAAACCCCGAACAACGTGATTCCAATGAGGTACCCGAAGATGATAACAAGATCGAGGGGCTTCATTTCATTTCCCTAACCCGTCAACTAGAATCTCTGAGAGTCTCGACATCAAGAGCAGCGCTGGATTGTCGACCGTCCAATTCGCCACGGGCATTTCGTTGCAGGTGATCGCAAGCGCGATGCGTCCCCGGGGATGGTAGATAATACCGAGGTTACTGCGCAGTCCGTCGAGGGCTCCTGACTTGGTCGCCTTGGGGATGCGCCATTCTTCGCGCCAGATGCCGTTAGTTCCTTGTTCCCGTTTCATCAGCTCAAGCATCTCTTTCGACGCAGCAGGAC
>JALYXE010000107.1 GCA_030947265.1 Acidobacteriota bacterium | reverse complement strand
GTAGTAGACTTCGTGCTTCTTGCGGCGTCAACAATTCGGGCACGGTCACCAACACTGCGAGAGACGTGAAAAGCTTCCTGAAAACGCTGGAGTCCTTCGTGGGCTCGGGCTAGACCCCGGTGAGCAGCAGCCGACTTCTCATCAATCTGAATGGCGTTGCGAACCTCTAGTGAGGCTCCCTGAAACTTCTGGTCTTTCAGGTAAGCTTCTTCCTTTTCAACGTTCGCTATTTTGTCTTTTTCGGGTTTGGTGCAGCCGCTTATTGGGAAGACCGCGGCTAAAAGGACTGACGGAAGGGTGGCGTAATAAAGGGTAACTCGGCACTCGGGTTTCATTCTCATTTCCTCTCGTCGGGACAAGTATTCCTGGCTAACGTTCCTCATCACCAGGTTGTGTCCCGATTCCTTGTCTCTGGCTTTACTGACGTTCAGCATCCGTGGCAGGCAATGCCACCTGATGCATCACGAAAGTGGAGACACCTTACGAAAAGGCTAATTAATAAGGGTTTCCGAAATTAAGAGGTGAGCCAGATGGTCCTTTCTAACGTTGCTCACGCAGGTTTAGAGAGTCTCAGTCACGAATGAATTCAGGCAGGATACTTTAGGAATTTGCCGCGAGATCCGCTACCAAATCAATAGCCGCTTGCCAAGCCGCGGTTCGGAGCTTGCAACTGCCGTTGTAATGCGCACCATTGCGCCATCAGAACGCCGCATGCGCACACTACCAATTACCGTATGGAAGAGGACAAAACGGCGCTTCCAACTGACGCATGCGCGCTCAGTGCGTCAGTCTGAAATGCCCGACGCGCGCAGCAATTCTGACATGATCTAGTAGTTTTAGGGTCCGCATCGCATGACAGGTAACTTATCTACAGGACGGTGTAGGCGGAATTCAACGCGCCAATCGGTGTGAGCGGAATCGAATAAGACTACTAAATCCGTGTTTGCGTCGCGGATTCAGCGGTAGAATAAGCGGGGACTCGCGCGTCAGCGCTTTGGTCCGCTGTGACCTGTCACAGACGGTTTCGCTGAACTCGGCTTTAGTGAGATTAATCGCTCAGCAAGATGACAAATTCAACAAACGTGGTCTTGCCATACATGCTGGCTGATATTGAATGGCTCTATCAAACCATTTCACAAGACGCCAGATACAGGCATTATGTGCGGATTCCTGAGCGCATTTGTCGTTGCCTTGATTATTTTAATGTCCCCTCCAGCCGCGGGGCCGTAAAGGCCCGGCTACATTCATACTACCTTTTCATTGGCGTTGTGGATGATGTGATTGATTCGAGCCGGCTTGAGGCAGGCAGAGAAATCTTGAAACAGTTAGAGGACAGGACTCTGTTCTTTAACGAAGAGACCAAACAGTCACGCACTAAATTAGTGACTCAAATCTTGAAGTGTCATATTAGCCTGGAAATTTACCCACTGGTACTGGTGAAGCTTGAAGAACTTTACCAGGCGGTTGTGCGAGAGCGACAGTCCAGCACGATGAGGGCTTACATCGAACAGAGGAAAGTCATCGGCTGCCTGACCGAAGAAATATCCTATTTACTTATCCGCCCTTTGCTCGAGAGCGAACACAAAGATCTGTGTCGCTTCCTAAAAAATATAGGGGAGGTCGGCTGTCTCATTGATAGCGTTATTGATTTAAGGTCAGATGATAGATTAGGTCTTGTAAGTTTCAGCCCCACCCTGGAGGATCACCTTAGACTTACCGGTCAGATGCTGCACGAAGGATTGAAGGTAATATTGCGACACCCGCGCCTGCTCGGTTTATTCCTGGAGGCCATTAGTGATGACTTGTTTGATCGGCTTTGGGCACGCGGAGCATGTCCAGCGTCCGATCAGTTAGACGGTACGAAGAAGAGATACGCCTTCGGTCAATGACGAATACAGCGGCATGAAACAGATGTACTGCAGAATCATTCTGTGCTTGGCAATGTTCATTGCGCTCATCGCGCTTGCAGCGAGTGCGCACGCTGTCTCGGATCAATCGAGCGACGAAAGAGAATTTGTCGGCACGATCAATAACACGCTCAGAGTTCGCATCAGGCTCTCGGAATCCGGCAAAATCCTCAGCGGCTCCTACGCTTATGAAAGGATTGGCAGAAGCCTCCGGCTGAATGGTGCGATGACATCTGAGAAAGAATTCTACCTGAATGAATTTGATGAACGTGGCACTCAGACGGGAAAGTTCCAGGGAAAGTTTGTCTCCAAAGATTGGCTCGAAGGCACTTGGTCATCAACCAGCACGAAAAAGGAGATGCCCTTTAGCGCCTGGGCAATAGACGGCAGACAGATTCCAGCCGCAAACGCACATGACCGATTCAGCGGGCAATACAGGCGGTTGGATAAAAGAGCCAGGTTTGATCGAGATACGTCGGTGCTGAATGTCTGGTTGTTAAAGGACGATCAGGTAAGAGTAGCGGGTGATTCTTCCTGGGTAGGAAACGAACGGACCGGAAACGTCAACGTAGGGAATGTTGATGGAATTTTTGCGCTGCAAGGCAGTAAGTTGTTTTTCAAAGGCCGGGATGAAGATGATGATTGCCGCTTCACGATAACGTTTGGCGAGGATTCGCTGCTAGTTACAGAAGACAATTTGCAGTGCGGGGGATTGAATGTTTCCTTCGACGGAAAATATCGAAGGGTCGGACCGGCTAAGTCTCAGTGATCTGCATCGAGGCAAATCGCAAAGGTAATCAGGCCGGGTTGAATCGTGCCCAGCCGCCCCACCAAGTGCAGAGGACTCGGTTGAGAGAGCGGTAGTTTACTGAAAGTTGAAGCGGAGTTTAAGCGGGTCGCTCGACGCTGAAACCGCAGCGTGGTGCGGCTGCTTTGAATATCTTCACTGAGGCCTGGGCACCAAAGTGAGAATGGTCCCGACGACCGATGCCCGAAGTGCCCAATGCCCGAGGCCACTGACCCATCCCAAGATCCTGTCCGGACCGTGACGGAAACACCCACTCGCAGCAATCGCCGGCTCGCGAAACTAATCGTCGCCCTTGGAGTTGCAAGTTTCGCAGTCTGGTTCATCGCGGCCATCTGGAGCGTGGTCCGCGCGCCGGTGGTTCCCCAGTCGTCGCCGCTCGTGATTAACGACGTCAGCCAGCTCAACCCTATTCGTGTCGACCAGGTAATAACTCCGACCACAACAAACGAGATTGCAGACGCTGTGAGAGTACATGCCGGTCCGATTTCGATCGGGGGCGCTCGTCACAGCATGGGTGGCCAGATCGCGATCGACCGTGCGCTCTTCATTGATATGCGGCGCTTCGACCGCATCCTGAACTTTTCGCCCGCTGATAAAACCATCACTGTGCAGGCCGGGACGCGCTGGCGACAAATTCTAGAGCACATTGACTCCGCCAATCTCGCCGTTAAGATCATGCAGAGCTATGCGAACTTTACCGTGGGCGGCTCGCTCTCCGTTAACGCGCACGGACGTTACGTCGGCCTTGGGCCAATAATCCTGTCGGTGAAGTCGCTTAAGGTTGTTCTGGCCGACGGTATGATTGTGGAGGCGAGCCCGACTCACAACGCGGATATCTTCAACGGCGTGATCGGGGGCTACGGCGGGCTTGGCGTGATTGTCGAGGCGACGCTGGAGCTGACCGACAATGTTAAGGTTAAGCGTCATGCTCAGATGATGCCAGTGACGGAATACAAGCGTTTCTTTTTTGATCATATTCGGGGCAACTCGCGAGCCGTGTTCCACAATGGCGACCTTTACCCCCCTGACTACACGATGGTCAATGCGATTACCTACTCGATCACAAGTGAGCCGTTGACGGTTTCGGACCGCCTAATTCCGATCGGTCAGTCGTACCGCCGCGAGCGTTTCGGGGTTTGGGTCGTTTCGGAGTGGCCTTTCGGGAAATCGTTCCGGCGTCGCTTGTTCGACCCGGCATACTTCAATGGTGAGTCAGTCACCTGGCGCAATTACGAAGCCAGCCGTGATACGGCTGAACTGGAGCCGGCCTCTCGCGAAACGTCGACCTACGTGCTTGAAGAGTACTTCGTTCCCGTCGACCGATTCGACGACTTTGTGCGTCAGATGCAGGTCATCC
>JALYXE010000373.1 GCA_030947265.1 Acidobacteriota bacterium | reverse complement strand
ATCTGATGAGCCGGGTTTGCCTTCTTCATCAGGATTGCAAAAAACAATCCGGCCGGCCCGCCGCCAATAATGTTGATCTTCATTCAGGGGTAGGACAGGCATTCTTGCCTGTCTCTCGAAGACAAACCAAGTAATAGACAAAGAATGTCTGTTTTATTCTGTCAAAAGCTGTCCGGCGATTATCAACTTCTGAATCTCTGAAGTGCCTTCATAAATTCGCAGCGCGCGGACGTCCCTGTAAAGTCTCTCGACTACGCTGCCGCGCACTAATCCTGCCCCGCCGTGAATCTGCACCGCACTGTCGACAATCCGGCAGGCTGCTTCAGTTGCGTAAAGCTTTGCTTCGCTCGCTTCGCGAGTAACGCGATCAGTTCCCATGTCCTTCAGGTGGGCTGCTCGGTAAACCAGCAGCCTCGCGGCGTCGAGCTCAGTAACCATGTCTGCAAGTTTTTCCTGAATCAGTTGATGCTCCGAGAGAAGACGGCCGAATTGTTTGCGACTGGTTGCATAGCGCACGGCTTCATCCAGCGCACGTCGCGCCATGCCGCATGCGGCCGCCCCCACGCTGGCTCGGAAGATGTCCATTGTCCGCATTGCCAATATGAAACCATCGCCTTCCGCTCCCATCATGTCTTCCGCCGGCACGCGACAGCCCTGGAATTCGATTTCTCCGATCGGATGGGCAGCAATCATCGCGGTGCGCTCTGTAACCCTGAAGCCGGGCATCTTTGCGCCCACGACGAACGCAGACAATGAAGCTCTGCCTTTGGCATCGGTTCCAGTTCTCGCAAACACAGTATAGAAGTCGGCCACCCCGGCGTTCGAGATAAAACGCTTAGTGCCGCTGATCACGTACGCGTCCCCATCGCGCTTTGCGGAAGTCTTGATGGCGGCCACATCAGAGCCTGCGTCAGGTTCGGTTAAGGCGAAGGCGGCGATTGCTTTTCCTTCTGCTGCGCGCGAAATCCAGAAATCGCGCACGTGCTCCGGCGCGGCCAGGCTGATGGCATAGGTTCCCAATCCCTGCATGGCGAAGGCGAGATCAGCCAGCGCCGAAGAGTAAGAGAGCGCCTCGCGAATTAAGCAGAGTGAACGTACATCCAGCTTTGTACCCGGCGAGGCAACCGCGTAACGCAACACACCAGCTTTCGCGAGGGTGCCCACGTATTTCCGCAGCAGGGTGTCGGTGTCAAGCTCTTCAAAGGCGTTTACCTCAATCTCCTGTTTTACAAAAGAGTTAATGCTAGTCGCCAGGTGGCGATGCTCAGGCGTGAAGAAGGGAAGTTGATCGATGAACTTGTCCATAGTCCTTGAAACCGGGGAAAAGGGTAAAGGGTAAAGGGGAAGAGATAAAAGGGGAATGGGTAAAGGGGAAGGGGTAAAAAGAAGGCGAGTTCATTTTCCCATTACCCCTTACCCTTTCCCCCTTTCAAACTGAGGCGTCCGTTTTGCAACGAAAGCTTCGTACGCTTCGCGATAATCGGGATGTTGCATGCAAATAGCCTGTGCCTGAGCTTCGCACTCAAGTGCTGCTTCCAGGGTCATGTTCAACTCGCGGTTGAGCAACTCTTTCGTCTTGGCCAGCGCGAAACCCGGTCCCTGGGCAAGCCGTTCGGCGAGTTCGCGGCTAGTCGTTGCGAGTTGACTGATTTGGACCACATGATTGTAGAGTCCTATTCGTTCTGCCTCTTGAGCGGAAATGAAATCTCCGGTGTAGAGTAGTTCGGTGGCCTTACTCAGTCCGACCACGCGAGGAAGCAAATACGCGGCCCCCATATCCGCGCCCGAGAGCCCAACCTTCACAAACAGAAAAGCAATCTTCGCCTCTTCACTCGCAATGCGGATGTCCGCAGCCAGCGCGATGCATGCTCCGGCGCCGGCCGTCGTTCCGTTAAGGCTGACGATAACCGGCTTGGGCAGCGCGCGAATGTTTCGCACAAGCTCACAGGTCATTCGGGTAAAGGCGCGTAAACCCTCAATGTCGCGTTCGAAAAGCTCGCCAATAATATCGTGCACGTCGCCGCCGGAGCAGAACGCCCGGCCGGCTCCGGTTATCACCACCGACCGGACGTCTTCCTCATGCGCCAAGGCCGCAAAGGTGTCGGTAAGCTCCCGATACACTTCAAACGTCAAGGCATTAAGACGCTCGGGACGATTCAGCGTGATCGTCGCGACGCCACTATCGGTCCGTTCATAGAGGAAACTGGTTGGTTGTTTCATGCGTGCGTCGCCGCGATTATTACTTGTTATCACCTACTTCAATGATCTTTACTGGCGCAGGCAGTGGGCCTGACCGCAGGATCAGTGCCAGATCTTCTGCGGACTGCTTCGTGAATCTTCCACTGATCTCACCTTGATCGTTTATTTGCGACTTGATATAAGCTATCGATTTCACCTCGCTGTTAAGCACGACGCCGACATAATCATTGATGTGTGCCTTAGTCCAGGCCCCAAACTTGTCAGCCCCTTCCGGCCGCAGCGAGAACACAATCTGGTAGTCTTCAGCGCTTGCGCGCGAGGGGACTGCAACCGCATTAAGAAGGTCGCTGCCATCCACTATTGCAGGGGCCTCCACTACCAGCCACTTCTTCGGTCGCTCGCGTGCCTGGGAGCTTTGCTGGCCCGTTCCTGGCTCATTTGCCTCAACATAAGGCAGCACACGCCGATTTGCTGGCACCGTTCGGCCAACAGAAGTAACGGCGTCCTCGCTGGTGCTGTAAGTTTGTGCTGGCGTCGGGCTGGGTGGGCCGACCACTGCCGTTAACTCCAGTAGTCCTCCAGTAGTAATTAGCTTCGTCAAGCGCGCGCGATCAGGAACATCTGGAAGGCTCACCAGGATACGGCCATTCGGAGGAGTGCCTTGGGCTAGTACCTTAGGGTTCTGAACGCCGAGAGCATCCAAACGCCCCTCGATAACCCTCACGGTCCGTTGGACTGCTGCCTCTCTATCAGGCACCGCAGCGTCGATCTCAAGCATTAAGTGCCAGGTTAACGGGCTCTTCGGACGGAGGAGTGAACACGCCAATCCAACCGAAATAAGCAAAGGAATGGCGATCGCGGTAGTGAATCTCTGATGCATGACCAAGCCCTTGTGAAGATCAAGAACTCAAAACAGCCACAGCCTCAATTTCAACCTTCGCATTGTCGTCAAGTAAACTTTTCACCTCAACCAGCACCATCGCCGGGAAATGTTTTCCCATGCGCGCGCGGTAGCATTCGCCTACTTCGTTAAGGCTGCCCGTGTATTCCTTTTTATTAGTTACATAGATGACGAGCCGCGCGATCTGATCCGGGCGACCGCCGCCGTCAGAAACAACTGTAATCACATTGGCAAGGGCGCGATCAAATTGCTCGACAAAGTCTTCACTGACGATTGTTTGCCTTTCGTCCCAACCAACCTGGCCTGCCACGAATAACAATCTGCCACCAGCGTTCGCCAGAACGCCATTGGAGTATCCGCGTGGTGCGCCGAGAGCTGCTGGATTAATCAGCTTGAAGGTCATACGACGTAAATCAGACAAAACAGAATTGGCAAGTTATTAGATTCTGCGGGATGGGGCAAGTGCAAACCTTACAAGTCTTCCGGTCCTCTCCTGTTTTCTGTATCAGAACCGCTTGATGCGGTTCTGATTTAGTTACTAATCGGGGATTAAGCGGGTGACAAAAGAAAAGGCCGCCTTGAAAAAAGGCGACCTCGAATAGTTATGCTCAAGCGAAGTTGTTTAAAGGACCTTGTCGAGACGTGAAGCAAGTTGGCTGGCAAGGTTGCCATTCGGATCGAGTCCGCCAATTGGCTCGCTGGGATTGCCCTGCTTGTCAATGATTACTATTGAAGGCAACTGATCGACACCAAGCTTTTTCGAGGTAGCACCGTCCGGATCGCGAAGCACAGTGACTTTTAGGCCATATTTCTGAGCAAACCCGCGCAGCTGTGCATCACTCGCATAATTTTTTGATTTCGCGTCTTCCGATTCAGTGCTTACCCAATAGACCACCAGGCCCCGATCACTGTATTCGTCGGCAAGTTTTCTAATACCCTGCAACTGGGCCTTCGACAGCGGGAGCCATGAAGCGCCAAACGCCAGAACCACAACTTCACCGCGCAGGCTTTCAGAAGTTATCGTCTGGCCGTCAACCGAGTGCA
>JALYXE010000370.1 GCA_030947265.1 Acidobacteriota bacterium | reverse complement strand
AGTGGAACGAGTGCGGCGAGCGCATGGCCAAGATCTCCCATCTTGGCGAATCCAAGGCCCGCGTAGAAAGCAGCCTCAGCGTAGTGTGGATCCTTCTTCTGTAGCTCGGTGAAATACTCCGTCGCTTCTTTCCATTTGCCCTCGAGCATGTAGAAACGTCCCAACTCAAAGGCTGCTTGCGGGTAAATCGCCCCGCCGTTTGCGTCGGCGTAGAAGCGCAAGGCGTTCTTCAGGTAGTTAGCGCGCCTCGAGTCACGTTCGTTCAACTGAACACCTTTGACATATGGCTCAAAAGCGCGTTGCGGCACTTTGGTGGCTTCCTGGACCAGCTGATTCTGAGAGAAAGGCAGCGCCTTGTCCCGTTGATAGAGAATCTGGTAGGCGAGACGCCCCTGAATGTTCTGAAGGGTTGTAAGCGGACCGCCGAAATCAAATTGCCTTGTGGCCCAATTGCCATCGAACATCTCGCCCAGTGTGCGTCCCTCGTTAACTTTAATTACGCGGGCAGTCAGCTGCACGTAGGCCTCGGCCGACGACTTATCCTTTTCGGCTTTTACCGCGTTAGGTTTGCTTTCGCCTTCTGCGGAGATGACCGAGTAGGTGCCAATCACGATCATTGAAGCTCTTGCTTCGCGGGCTAGCTTTATTGCAGTAGCTCGCGAAGGAATAACAGTTTCCGGAAGCCGAAGACGTTGATAAGCCAGTTCGCGCTCGTCACTCGACACCACAAGCAAACCCGGCTTATTGAGTAGCTCTGCAAGTGAATCAGCGAAGCTTTCTCCGACCCAATTGTATTCCGGATGATTTGAGGTGTTTTCGAAAGGCAGGACCATCACTACGTCGCTTCCGGCAGCGTTTTGACCGAAGGAGGCTATCGAACAAACTACGAACAATACTGCCAGTACAAACCCGTTTCGCAATCCAATAATAATAGTTCTCATAATACGTATTTGATAAGCCGACGAGCACGCCGACTCAATCCCTCCGAGACTCGATTTGATGCCCTCATCACGTCGGCGGTTGGTCACGCAAGCTCAACCTGGGCATCGTAGGCGCGGTTTACCCGGATAATCATCAGGCGTATCGCCACGTGGCCGGACGTCTAGCAGGGAAGCGAATGTTAGACTTTAGCAGAAAAGAGATGAGGACTGGAAATCAGTCAATCAAAACAATCAAAAACCTAAAGAACAGGGATTAAAGCGAGGCTCTCGCTTTAATCCCTGGAAGTTCGAGTTATTTTGGGGTCTTGGGTTGAGTGCGCTTTGCTTCGTCACTATCGATGACTGCACGCAGGAATCTCGATGCTTGTTTCTAGTGCATGCCGGAGGTTGCATCACCAGGCTCGAGTCGGAGAGCATGATACCGTCGCTGAGCATGATGCCGTCGGACAGCATAATTCCATCACTAAGCATGATGCCGTTGGAACAGAACACTCCGCGGCCACCCATAGGGTTTCCGTCGCTTTTCATAAGGTAATTTCCCAGTACGAGGTTGCTCGTCCACATCCTGGTGTTGAGACTCTGGGAGTCCATCGTTTCAATTACACCGTCTCCGAGCAAGTACCCTCTGCCGTAACTTTGCTCGTACTTGGTGAGAAGGTCCTTTCCGGTAATCGTGGCGTGGTTTACGACGATCCCCTGTGCCCAGGGAAATGAATATGAGGAGATGGTTGTTTGTGGGTTGGGCGCAGACTGGGTGAGCAGGGAGGAGCCAACAGATGGAGTGGTCAAATCCAGCAAATCAGTGTGCACTCGTTTTGCAACCGCCACAGCACGTGCAACATTCAACTAGCCGGCGCCCTGTTCCAGTGTATTAAAGCCTGCCAATGGCTGCGCCGTGTACATCGGAATCATCTTCACCATGTTTGGCGTCAGATTAGGGTTAGCTTCGAGAAGAAAGGCAGCCGCACCCGAAACTACAGGTGCCGAAACGCAGGTGCCGTTGAGATACATTAACTTCATGTTTGTCATTGAATAGTCATTAGTTTCGAGCGAAGGGTTTGTCCTAACAATATAAGAAGTTCCTGTTATTTGGGCAGAGACCGTCAAGCGCAACAAGTCGCGGGCCGACCTAGCTTCAGTTGTTCGGCGAGGCTGGGGCGCAATTTGAAGTCAACCGACCGCCGAGGGTGGATTGCGAAGCTTCCCACAACGGCTGATTCCTTGACGGCATCCGAGTAACCATCCTAATGTTGGCCTATTCGATCTAAGAGCGACACCTCGTCGACAATTAGTAATGATGACGGCCCACGACAATGCTACCAGGGTAGGACCAATCAGAGAGATAGACGTCCTCTGGATCACGGCTGGCCTCGGCTGTGATGGAGACACCATCGCGATTACCGCAGCCACCCAGCCAAGTTTGGAAGAGGTGTTGCTGGGAGGTATACCAGGAATTCCCAAAGTGAATTTCCATAACCCTTTCCTCGCTTATGAAAACGGCGAGGATTTCATGGAGTTCTTCTATAAAGGAGCAGAAGGGAAGATTGAGCCATTTATCCTGGTGATCGAGGGATCGATTCCTAACGAGAAT
>JALYXE010000369.1 GCA_030947265.1 Acidobacteriota bacterium | reverse complement strand
TACCAATCGTGATACGACTTGCTCAAAGGCTTCAGGTCATCGTGTCCCCAGGCATACTTCTTGTAGCCGCGCCAGGCGTGAAGAAACTCCGAACGCACCTCGGCGGCCAGCTTTTGCTTGTTTAGCGGCGGCGCTTTCGCCGCCTGTGCGAGTTGGAGTTGTTCGTTAAGGTGCTGCGGATAAGCGGAGGGCCAGACTGACGCAACGAGCAAACAGATCATTAGCAGCGTGATGAGCTTTGGAAGAGACAAGCGATTCATCTTCGCTAAGGACATAAAGCTGAAGCGTTCACTGAACTGCGGGCTGTCACCGCACTCGTCGGATTACTAAAATCTGCTGAGTTGTTGTTTGTATCAATGCAGCTGGCTGTTCTGATAATGGATCGAGCATTTGAGTTTGTAACAGAAACCGCGCGCGGCCCGCTACCTTCATAGCAATTTGCCGAGCTGCCATAGCCCAGGAAGTCAGCGATGGTCTCAACATTTGGATTGAAGGGACTCACGCCGTCATCACCCGGGCAGGTAACGCCGTTCAAGGTTGTAGTGCCGACAACCAGAGCGACTTTACCCGCCGTTGCTGCGAGGTTGATAGTGCCAGTGGCGTCAGGAGTTGGCACAGCCGAGCCGACGCCACCACCTAACGCTTCTTTGATCAAGAAATATCGACCTGGAGCAATGACTCCCGAAGTGAGATCGGTTTTGTTCGTTCCAAAGGCGCTGGTGGCGGCCGCGTATTGCATCGAATACGGGGTCACTGAAAAATCTACGGTCGTCGTGCCGCGATTAAAGATTTCGACAAAGTCGTTTTGATAGCTAGCGCCCGTATTTCCACCGCCGCCGTAGATCTGGCTGATGACGAGCAGGGGTATGTCATCGTTCTGAATGGTCCCCTGACCATGACTGTCCGACACGCTTGCGCCGGAAACGTTCGTAACATTTACGAAGAATGTTTCATTAGGTTCGACGAGCGTGTCACCGTTAACTGTCACATGGAAGGAATAGGTCTGGCCTCCTTCCGGAATCGTTTGCAACGTGAGATTAAGCGGGATGTAATCACTGTCTTCGGTGGCAGGATTATGGTCATGCGCCGTGCCATCAGCAGTCGCAATGTCGAACGTGATGCCGCCGGCCGGGGCCGCTATTGAAAGAGCAACCGTAAAGGTAAATGTGGTTGATCCTGTGTGGCCTTCGTTCATTGAGACGTCGTTGATGGTGAGCGCGGGGGTCGGAGGATTGTCGTCGTTCTGAATTGTCCCGACTCCCTGACTAATCATAACCGTTGCGCCGGAAACGTTAGTGACGTTGACGAAGAAGGTCTCGTTAGGCTCAATGTTCACATCTCCATTAACTACGACGTCGAAAGCGTAAGCCTGGCTTCCTTCCGGGATCGTTTGCGCCATGAGGCTCTTCGCGATGTAATCGTTACCAGCGACAGTGGCCGTGTTGTCTTGAGTGGCAATATCGAACGTGACCCCACCGCTGGACGCCGGCGCTGATAAGTTTGCGGTGAATGTGAAGGTCGTTGCTTCGTGGTTACCTTCATTCAGCGATACATCATTGATCGTCAGCGTTGGAAAATCATCGTTTTGAATTGTTCCCAGACCCTGCCCATCCGCGATTGTGGCTCCAATGACATTGATCACATTGACAAAGAAAGTCTCGTTAGGTTCGACTGTTGTGTCGCCATTTACTGTCACACCAAATGTATAACTTCGCTGTCCTGCGGGTATCACCTGGTTTGTGAGAGTTCTGGCTACATAGTCACTATTTGAAGTAGTAGCACTGTTGTTTTGTGTAGCGATGTCGAAAGTGACGTCCGTTGCAAGCGCGGGCGCGGACAAAGCTACAGTGAAAGTGGCTGTCACAGTTCCTGAGTTGCTTTCGATGACCGTCATGTCGTTGATCGCAAGATTTGGGGGCGAGCCTGCGACACAGTTATTCGCTGATGAACCGGTGTTACGAGGAAAGGGCGCGGAGGCCAGGAAATCGGCCGAGTTGTCGCTGGTGTCGGTGCAGCCGCCTGTCTTTCTAAAGTCTGCGGTGCTGTTGCCTGGCGCTGTCGCAGGGCCTGCCGATCCTTCGTAGCAATTCGCCGTGCTGCCGTAACCCACAAAGTCTGCGATTGCGGGAATATTCGGGTTGAACGGAGGCGTTCCGTCATCACCGGGACAAGTTAACGCGGACAGCGCTGTTGGGCCAACGACAAGCGTTACTTTACCAGCTGTAGCAGCCATACTGATGCTGCCGATGGCGTCAGGATGTGGTAGAGCAACTCCGTTTGCTCCGCCGCTCGATAATTGGACCAGGAAATATTGACCCGGAAAAGTTATTCCCGCGGTAAGATCCACCTTGTTCGATCCAAAGAAAGCGGTTACACCCGCGTATTGGATTGAGTAAGGCGTTACAGCGAAATTGATAATCGTCGTTCCGCGATTAAAAATCTCTACGAAATCGTTTGCATAGTGCGCCCCCGAATTACCGCCCCCTGCATAAACCTGGCTAATAACGAGATTGGGATTGTCATCGTTCTGACTTGTTCCCAGACCCTCACCATCTGTGACGCTCGCGCCTGAGACGTTCGTAACATTCACAAAGACAGTCTCGTTGGGTTCGACGAGTGTGTCGCCGTTAACAGTTACATCGAAAATATAGGATTGCTGCCCGGCTGGAATTGTCTGTTCTATGAGACTACGAGCCACATAATCGCCATTCGCTGCAATGGCGGTGCCGTCAGCAGTTGCGATGTCGAAAGTGACGCCGCCAGTCGGCGCTGGCACCGACAGGGTGACACCGAAGCTGAATGTCGTTGTTCCATTATTGCCCTCGTTCAAGGAGACGTCGTTGATTGATAGCGCTGGGCGTGGTCCCCGCACGTCTGTGGTCGTGGTTGCGGCATTGTTATTCGGATTCGGATCGGAAGTAGCTGAGGTGACGGTCGCCGTATTGGCGATGGTCGTACCGTCCGCTCCGTTAGCGGTTGCTACGAGGGTAATGCTGGCGGACGCGCCGCTGGGAAGCGAAGCGAATGTTATCGTGCGGTTCTTGCCTGTTCCGCCGCAGACTCCGGAGCCCGTTGAGGAGCAGGACACGAAGGTGACCGTCCTGGGAAGGTTGTCGGAGACCTCAACTGATTGAGCAGTGCCGGCTCCGTTATTTGTGACGTTGATGGTGTAGGTCACGTCAGAACCCGTTATCACGGGGTCGGGTTCGTCTGTTTCAGAAAGAGCAAGGTCGGCACTATTGAGATTGAGGCAGGCTGAAGACAGATTCTGCGGATTACTGCTGGGAGTTAACATGAAGTCGCTCGTATTGTTATTGGTATCCGTTCCATTCCCGCCAGCGCCGCCCGGTTGCCTTTCGTAGCTTTGATTAGCGTTTGCTGTAAGGGGTTTCAGCGGACCGCCTTCTTTGTATGCTGAGCCGCTGCTGGTTCCTACCGAATCGATAATCGTCGTGCCATCTGTTCCTGTCACTGCGATACCGCCGTCGTCTGTTATTCCCGTCTTATACGTCTGGTTCGCTGGCACTGAGCCACTGTATCCCGTGGTTGAGGTATTGTTGGCGACGAGATAATGGCATCCGGAACCCAGCGTTGTCCCGACGGTGATAGCCGCGCGGTCGCTGACGTTGCCAGTGTTATTGGATGCCCGAATCTTTAGTCCGCCGATGTTAATCGTTGAAGTCGTCGGATTATAGATTTCTACAAACTCATCGGCCGAACCGTTTGGCCCGCGCGTCCGAAACTCGCTGATGAGCATCTGTCCAGAACGTGGTTCCACCGTTATTGCCGCTACCCTACTTGTGATGATCGTATTGTCGCTCTTCGCTGTTGCACTAATCCCGACAGAACCACTCGCATGAGCCTTCACGGTTGCGGGCGCAGATCCTGTCCTTGAGCTGGCACTCCCTGAATCAACTGTCGCGACTGTCGTGTTGTCTGAAGCGAATGTGATCATAACTCCACCAATGTCCTGGCCCAACTGATCTTTCGCCTGCGCTGTCAACCGCAATGTCTCACCGACTCCGATAGTCGCGGATGTTGGAGAGATCGTTATGCTGGTTAAAACAGGTGGTGGCGGATGGACTGTCAGCATCGCGGGCGCGGACTGCACACCTCGGCCTGCTGCGCGAATCTCTGTGGATCCTGCCGAGATACCCGTAGCCAGTCCATTTTGGTCGATTGTAGCTACTGAAGTGTCGCTTGATTGCCAGGAAAAGATTACGCCGGCAACTTCATTTCCGAAGGCGTCGATCGCGCGCGCCGTAAACTGCTGGTGAGCGCCGAGCTCGATCGCGGCAAGTGAAGGCAACACTTCAACCCGCGCCACTGGCGAACAGATAGAAAACGCTGCTCCATTCACGCGAGTTCCCGGACTGAAGAGCCGGGCACCCTCGCTCGCGGGCTGATGCAAAGTGAAACCGCCAGTGCTGTCAGGTGATCTCGTCAACGATTGGTTGGCATCTGCGGCGAGGCCGGTCGACCCGCCGTAAGAGACAAGATTGACGATCCCGGAATTCTGATCGCGCAGCGTAATTGCGCCGCTCGAGTTGATTAGATTAAGTCCTCCCGAGGAAGAAGCCTTCAAGACTTGCGCACCGCCGAAAACGGCATTGTGCGGGTTGAAAGCCGCGCCCCCACCGCCAAATACGACGATTGCTGAACACGCGTGCAGGATCGTACCGGCCGGGAAGGTGTGACGTACAGCATCGCTCGTTCCGTTTCCGCCTCGAGTGAGAATCTGATAACCACCGATATCGATATCCTGAATCGTGGTATTGACCAACTCTATAAATTCGTCGTCGCTGGCGCTGCGCACGCTGTCATGATTCGCATCTCCTGTAATCCCGTCCGGCGGGTCGGCCAGGAACTCATTAATAACAATGTCGCGCCGCCCCTCTCCGACATAAGTAACCGCCACGCTATTGCTGTCGCGCGCATCAGCTTGGAAAACCAGATCCACCGTGCCCGCCCCACGCAAGTCAGCGGGCACCATCACATGGACTTCGTCAAGCCCGGACAAATTTGGCGACGCTTCGATCGACTCGATCTTTAGCGTATGTCCTCCCGCCATGGCCGAGACTTGCGCGCCATTGCGAATACCCGTCGAAAAAATAATTAATCGCAAGTTGCCGCCACTTGGATCGAAGGGTCCGGACTGCAAACTATCGGCACTTAGAATCACCGCATCGCCCGCCCCGTCTCCCTTAAATGTGAAGATTCCTGGAGCGGCGCGCAATGTTGAGACGGCGCCTGGGCTTGGGAAGCCATCCGGGTTAGTAACGATAACTTCCGCCGTACCGATTTCCGTTGCTGTAGGGACGAGGAAATTGACTTGAGTTGGGGACACGTAAAGGATCTGAGCGCGGCGGCCGTTTACTGTAACCGTCGTGCCGCCTACGGACAACGGAAAAGTACCGTCAGAAAGCTGATGAGTTTGCTCCGCCGTGATTGCAAGGGTGCGGCCAACAGCTACTGCGATACTGCCGGGCGCTACAGCCTTGGGTGAGGATGGTTCGTGGCCAAAAGAAGCTCCGTTCAGAACAGTCACCGTTCCGGAGGCAGGTCGGGAAGGAGTGTCGGCAACATAAATTTCAGAATTATTGGCAAAGTCGTCGTTTGAAACGCCCGTCAGCACACGCGGAAAGTTAAAGGCGATTACTGAGCCATCATCGTTGAGTGAAGAAACAACTTCGGCAGTGGCGGAGGAGGGCGCGTTGGTCACTCGTGCAAAGGTAGAGGACGGAATATCGTAAGTGTAAAGATCGACTCCGCCGTCGGACGCAGGCGAAACTACTGTTCGCCGGGTAGCGAAAGCAATGCGCGAACCGTCGCCGCTAATTGTAGCTTGAGGGGCGACATCCGAAACGCGAACACCGAGTGATGTAATTTGACGCGTGAGGCTGTTGCGTCCATCGTAGAGAAACACCTGGCTCGAATTGGTTGCAGTTTCTACTGCCCAGACCACGCGCGCGCCGTCGTCGCTAATGGCTCGGCCATACGTCATCGCAAGAAACTGAGCGTCTGAGGCCAGCAAGCGAACCGGCGAGTGACCAACTCGATTTTGTAGCAGGAGATCGCGTTTCGTGCTGATGCCCGATCCTGGAT
>JALYXE010000607.1 GCA_030947265.1 Acidobacteriota bacterium | reverse complement strand
CTGGTGCTATTTGATCAGCGCGGCGCCGGTAAAAGTACTCCTCACGCGAGTTTGGAAGACAATACCACTTGGCATTTGGTTGAAGATATTGAGCGATTACGCGAGCATTTCGGCATTGACCGGTGGTTAGTCTTCGGCGGTTCCTGGGGTAGCACTCTGTCTCTGGCTTATGCTCAGAAGCATCCCGAGCGAGTTGATGCATTGGTGTTGCGCGGCATCTTTCTCTGCAGGCCAAAGGAGATTACCTGGTTTTATCAGGAGGGCGCGAACGCCATCTTTCCGGATACCTGGGAAGAATATCTCGGCGAGATCCCCGCAGCTGAACGCGGGGATCTGCTTCGCGCTTATCACCGGCGCTTAATGAGCGGTAATGACGCGGTGCAACTGAAGGCGGCAAAGGCATGGTCGATCTGGGAAGGCAGCACGTCGAAGCTCTTCCCCGATCCACACTTGATCGAGCATTTTGCCGAACCGCACATGGCACTCGCTCTTGCGCGCATCGAGTGTCATTACTTCGTTAACAATGTTTTTTTTGATAGCGACAATTATTTGATCGAGCACGTTGACAAGATCAGAGACATTCCCAGCGTCATTGTCCAGGGCCGTTACGATATTGTTTGTCCCATAATGAGTGCCTGGGATCTTCATCGAGCGTGGCCCGAAGCCCAACTGCGGATCATCCCCGACGCCGGGCACTCAATTAGCGAACCCGGCATTATAGACGGGCTGGTTGCGGCAACAGACAGGTTCGGCTCCAGCTTATGACAATCAGCCGTAAGACATCGCCGTCCCCGTGCCAGCCACCTAGGGCGTGTCGCGGCCTGTAAAATAGGCCCTTTTGGGAGGTCTGGAGGTGCGGCTGGCAGCCAAGGGTTTTTGACACTATCTCAATCGCTCGCGTAATATCGCTTTCGTATGACTGGCCGAGTCTTAGTCCTGAATGCTTCGTTTGAGCCGATCAATGTGTGCAATGAGAGGCGCGCAGTAGTAATGATCTTTAAAGGCGTCGCACGTGTTGAGGAACATAATGGCCACATTCTTCATTCGGCCAAGCTGGCGATTCATGCACCCTCTGTCATCAGACTGACGGAATACATCCACATCCCTTTTGAGAGACGCTCCCTTTCCCGAAAGAATATTTTGCTGCGCGATCATTCCACCTGCCAGTACTGCGGACGACAACATCCGCCGTCTGAGCTGACGTTGGACCACGTGTTGCCGCGCTCACGTGGTGGCGAATCGTCGTGGGATAATTTAGTGGCGTGCTGTAAGAAGTGTAACCATCGCAAAGGAAATCGAACTCCTGAAGAATCCGGCATGCACTTGTTGCGACGGCCGCGTGGCTTTTCGCTGCATGTGAATCGCCAAATCATGCGCTACCTGGGTCGCGCCGACGAGACGTGGAGGAAATATCTCTTCTACGAATCCAACAATGGCGAGTGACGCTGAAGCTTTCGGTTCACCGTCCTTTGCCCAGCAGTTAGAAAAGAGGAAGTTATGAATGAGACCGTCTTAGCAATCGGAGGACTGGGAACTCCTGAGCTTCTCGTAATTGCGGTAGTTATTTTTCTGCTCTTCGGAGCTACTCGGCTGCCACAGTTAGCCAAATCCCTGGGCCAAAGCAAGCGGGCCTTTAAAGAAGGCCTTGACGAGGGTGAAAAAGAACCGCAAAAAGACGTCAAAGAGAAGTAGTTTTCAGTTTTACTATCCCTCGACGAACACGCAGAACAACCTCATTGGCTCAGCGCCTTCTTGCCAACCACTAAGGTCGCCTTAACGGAAAGTGCAAACTCAGCCTCGTGTCTTTCCTCGTTTATCAGTCGCGCTATCTCGTTTACGACTTGTTCGTGGGAATCCTCCGGCAACGACTTAAGCCAGATTTGCATAAGGAAGTCAGCTATCAGTGGAGAATTAAGAAAGGTCTCGCCTGAGTCGTAATCAAATTCCTCGATGCGGGTCCAGCTGACCACTTCATCAAGTCCAGCTTGCTCAGCCATTTCCTCCACCGCCGAAACCGATGGCAGGACAGAGATCAAATTTCCGACCTCAGCCTCGTGGTCCATCAGGCTACAATTATGGAGTGCCTCCCAGTGAATGGAGAAGAACTCGCCAAAGCTTGAGAACGTGGGAAGACTGAGCGCGACCATCGCACCTGGAACAGCCACTCTTACCATCTCGGCAAGCATTGTCGGAATGCGCTCGGTGTGAATGAGCGAGCCGTCACCCACCACGATGTCAAATTTGTTATTCGCGAGCGCCAGCCGGTCAACGCTTCCGTGGCGAAATTCGGTCTTATCCTTGAGCACCGTAGCTTTCGCCCGGGCCAGTTCGAGACTCTCTTCGTTTTCATCAATACAGAGAAACTTGAGATCGTCGTCTGAGCGTTCCTGGAGTGCGATGGAATGACTCCCTGTGCCTGACGCCACATATAGCGCCCGCCCCTCTTTTGGCAAGACCACATGTTCGTCAATCAACGCCGCAAACCTCTCGCCCCAATCCGTGGCGACAAACAGCTCATGTAGAAATGCCAACTCCTTGTTCGTTTTGGACGCGATCATGTTTGTAGGACAGACATCAGTGGCTGTGTTGATATGGTGCCAACCAACCTGAACGCCTTAACTGATAGAAAATTTTCCATATCTCATTTAAGATTTGTCATTTTCCATTTCAGACAAGCCAGCAGCTCGTAAATGAGAATTGACAATTGATAAATGGCAAATAGAAAATCTTAACGCAATGTCCTACTCTTCATCGAAATATCTGCGGCCTCGCAGCGATTCCGGCAGGCAAGCCATCTCATCCTTCGCTTCCGGATCATTGTGCACATAGCGATAGCCTTCGCCATAACCCACGTGCTTCATTAAGGGCGTCACAGCATTGCGCAAATGGAGCGGCACCGGCTCGCGCGCAGTTTCGGCGGCATCAGCCAGGGCGGCGTGATACGCTCTCTTGACAGTATTTGATTTTGGGGCGCGCGCAAGATAGATAGTGGCCTGTGAAAGAGGAAAGAGCCCTTCGGGCAATCCTATAAGTTGCACGATGTCGGCTGCTGCGGCCGCCTGAACCATCGCCTGTGGATCGGCGAGACCAATATCTTCCGACGCAAGAATACAGAGTCGCCGGGCAATGAATACCGGATCTGCACCACCTTCGATCATACGCGCCAGCCAGTAGAGCGAAGCATCCACGTCCGAATTTCGTAGCGACTTGATCAATGCCGAAGCCAGGTTGTAATGGTCCTCGCCGCCTTTGTCGTAAGCATAATGAGCGCGGCCCAGCGCCTCGACCATCGTTTCATTTGTAATGTGTCGCAAGCCACTCTCATCCGGCGCAGTAGATTCTACCGCTGCGTCCAGTGCAGCGAGAGCGACCCGCGCGTCTCCGGCCGCAGAGTTTGCGACCCGCTCCAGCACGGTGTCAGAAATCTCAGGTCGTAGTTTTGCCAACCCTCGCTCGCCGTCCGCGAGGGCGCGCTTGAGAATAGTTTTCACTTCACCTGGTATTAGAGGATTCAGTACCAGCACGCGGCAACGCGACAGCAGGGCTCCGGTAACTTCGAAGGACGGATTCTCGGTTGTTGCCCCAATCAATGTTACCGTGCCATTTTCGACCGCAGGCAACAGAGCATCCTGCTGACCTTTATTAAAGCGGTGGATCTCATCGATGAAGAGAATTGTACGCGTACCGAACTGTCGCTCACGTCGCGCTTCAGTGATGGCCGCGCGCAGGTCCTTGACTCCGGAAAAAACAGCCGAAAGAGCGATGAACTGCGATTCCGACTTTGCCGCCAGAAGGCGGGCCAATGTCGTCTTTCCTGTTCCGGGAGCGCCCCAAAGAATCAGCGAGGGCAAGTTGGCCGAGCCATCCAGCAGCCGTCGCAAAATGCGGCCCTCACCCACAAGATGACTTTGACCAACGAACTCGGCCAGCGAACGCGGTCGCATGCGATCAGCGAGCGGGGAGGAGGTTTCCCCGCTCGGCTCGACAGCCACCTTGCCAAATAGATTTCCTGTGGTCGAATACGTCATGGTGGAAAGCTTTGTGCAATTATCGCCTAAAGCGTTTCTTCGCGCGACTGCGCAACCTGACCGGCGCTCTAATGTGGCCTGGAATTGCGGAATCTTAAAGGGAACGCCGCCTGCGCGATCTTCGTATATTCAGCCGAACGCAGATTAGCCGCGTGATTTAAAGACCCAGGGCCGGAAAGAATTGGGAGTGAAAAACATGAAAGAAGCAACCAACGTATTGAGAATAGTAGGCATTATTCTTCTTGGAATTTTCGTTTTTGCCGTTGGCATCCCGATCGTATTGACTGCCGCCGGTATAACCCTTGGCATCCTCAA
Source organism: Acidobacteriota bacterium (assembly GCA_030947265.1). GTDB lineage: Bacteria > Acidobacteriota > Blastocatellia > Pyrinomonadales > Pyrinomonadaceae > PSRF01. The sequence continues at coordinate 2,171 of JALYXE010000607.1, read as the reverse complement.
GATCCTCTTCGGCATCGCGGTACTGGTTATCAAGTTGGCCGTAGTTATTGCTATCGCCTATTTAATTCTGGTCGGCATCCGGGCGATACTTCGCTGACTGAAACAGGCGACGCTTTAGTCTCCAAGGTGGTCAGAAGTCCACCACTAGATGGCTTGTTTCTTCCACGGCACCCTGCCAATTTCCTGGCAATCCCTCGACGCATGAGGCGTTTTCAATTTCTTGACTCGCTCAGAAAAATCAGGAGATCATTCTGCGCCCCGACCTACGTGGCGGAAGGAGCGCTTTCTCAATACTCGAGTATCCCTACTCAAATTGACTGTAAGGACGATTAACTGATGACGCCGGAACAGAGATATGATCGGTGGGAGCGGATAGCGCATTTGCTGTACGAAGCAGCAATGCGATCGACTCGCGAGTCGCGCCAACGGACCAAGAAATTAAAACTCTACGGGGATGCACGGAGACAGTGTGAAGCTGCCGAACGGGCAGTCGAAGAACTGCCGGAAGATTCAGACAGAAAAGCAGCACTGCTCTGCGCAAGACAATTCCTTGAGCAAGCTCGCAAAGACCTCACACATTAAACCGAAAATGAACCACGTCACCTTCCTGCATGATGTAGTCTTTGCCTTCCAGCCTGGTCAGGCCTTGTTCACGTGCAGCCACAGGGGATCCAACGCGCATGAGATCCTGGTAACTGATAACCTCTGCCCGAATAAAGCCTCGTTCAATATCTGAATGAATTGTGCCGGCAGCTTCTTCTGCTCTTGTACCCTGCGGAATTGTCCATGCGCGCACCTCCTTCTCTCCCGCAGTTAGAAACGACATCAACCCGAGCAAGTGGTAAGCACTCTTAATCAAACGATCAACTCCGCTGCCGTTGACACCGAGGCTCTTTAAATATTCCGTGCGTTCTTCGGGAGATAAGGATACAAGTTCAGCTTCCAGATGCGCGCAGATTACGAGGCACTCTGCTGCTTCTTGTGCAGCAATCTCCTGAACAGCTTGAACTCCGAGGTTATCACCGGGCTTAGCCAGTGTCTTCTCATCAACGTTTGCCGCGTAAATAGTGGGCTTCATTGTGAGTAGAAAAAAGTCACGAGCGACCACGCGTTCTTCATCGGTAAGAGACACAGTCCGTGCGGACTTGCCTTGTTCAAGAACTGGCAGCAGCTTGTCGAGCACCAGCAATTCTGCGCGAGCTATTTTGTCGCCGCCTTTTATGTTCTTCAATGCTTTGTCACGACGCCGTTCCGCCGTAGCCAAATCCGCCAGTGCAAGCTCAATTTGAATTGTTTCAATATCACGCGCCGGATCAACTGATCCTTCAACGTGGATAACGCTTTCGTCTTCAAAGCAACGCACCACCTGAACCACAGTGTCCGTCTCACGTATGTTGGCCAGAAACTGATTGCCCAGTCCTTCACCCTTTGAGGCTCCCCGCACGAGACCTGCGATATCCAGAAACTCCACCGTGGCCGGAATAATTACGCTGGTTTTTACAAGCCTGGCGAGTGGTTCGAGTCGCTCGTCAGGTACGGGAACTACACCCACGTTTGGCTCAATTGTGGCGAACGGATAGTTTGCGGCAAGCGCCGCCGTCTGGGCGGTGAGCGCGTTAAAAAGTGTAGACTTGCCAACGTTTGGCAAGCCAACGATACCTGCTCTTAACATTTATATGATTGCACTCGGCAGGGCAGTCGACCGGCCCCGCATCTCCCGGCGCTGAAACTACCCGATAATATTCCGCCGCGCAATGAGCGCGCCGCGAGTGACGGAAGTGCATAGAGTTCATCAGGCCCCAGTTGCTCTCGCCAATTCAGCAACTGAAATGTCGAAGTCTGAATTACTTCAAAACTTGAAGCGACGTGCAGGATCCCTTCGCGCTTCGCGTATAATTCGGTCCGTTTAAATCGAGCTCCTTATTCGAGCAGAGAAAACAAAAAAGGACCAGACGGGAAAACAGTTCACCAGAAACTCTCCGTCCATCATTGCGTGATCATCTCGCTTACGCTAGTCCTACTCGTTACTGCCAGTGGCACTCTGGACACCTACCTCTATGATGTAGGCGCCGCTTTCGCAGCGCGATTCTGTGCCGGTGCGTGTGTTGGCATTGCGACTTTAGGGTTAGTCGGCTTTGTGTTCGCGTCATTCCTGGGACTCACGCCACTAT
>JALYXE010000593.1 GCA_030947265.1 Acidobacteriota bacterium | reverse complement strand
CCTGATGCTATCGCACGAGGCCGCCTAGTGGGCTTGAGGCGCTGGCGTACAAACGTTTTGGCATGCGGCCCGCGAGGTAGGCAAGGCGTCCGGCTTCTATGGCGAGTCTCATTGCTTCCGCCATCTTCGCAGGATTTCGCGCTTCAGCTATGGCCGTATTCATTAAGACTCCGTCTGCTCCCAGCTCCATCGCTATCGCCGCGTCGCTCGCGGTACCGACTCCGGCGTCCACAATGATCGTGGCACTGGGAAGCTGCTCGCGCATTATGCAAAGATTAGCGGGATTTTGTATGCCTAGTCCCGATCCTATCGGCGCGGCCAAGGGCATCACCGCCGGACAACCTGCATCCAGCAGCTTTTTCGCCATGATCAAATCGTCAGTAAAGTAAGGCAAGACAATAAAGCCCTCCTTGACCAACACGCGTGCTGCTTCGAGCGTCTGTTCGTTGTCGGGAAACAAGGTCGTCTGATCGCCGATAACTTCAAGCTTGATCAAATCGGTCTGCAGAGCCTCGCGGGCGAGACGCGCTGTCCGAATTGCCTCCTCGGCCGTATAGCAGCCGGCGGTATTTGGCAGGATTTGTAACGACGAGTCCAGATGATCCAGGAATGATTCGCTGCTGCGATCCAGGGGCACGCGTCTGACGGCAACCGTAACCATCTGGGCGCCCGATGCCTTGTGCGCTACCTTCATTTCTTCGAAGGTCCGATATTTTCCCGTGCCGATGATTAACCGAGAAGTAAAGGCTCGGTCGCCAATTTCAAACCGATCTGCTGAAGCGGGTGCTGCTGTAGACATGATTGGATTATATTCTGCCTACTGCCGTCTGCCTACTGCCCGGCGCTTCGGTAACTGATGCAGTTTGAGCGGTGCAGTATGCAAACACGTGCGGCCCCGATCGTTGTACTAAGGGCCAGCACTCAAACAGCATGAGTACCGGCAATTCGGTATTGGCTAACTTGAAATTTATTACCAACCCTAACCTTGCCTGCTCTGCAGCCGCCGCCGACAAAATGCACAATCTCTATTTTGTCATCATTGCGCAAAGTTGTCCCGGGCCAATCCAGGCGGCGAAGGACTTTCCGATTGAGTTCTACAGCAATCTGTTCGGGCTTTAGACTTAAACCAGCGATCAGTTCAGAAAGGGAAAGATTCTCGTCCACGTCGCGAGGCTCGCCATTGACCTGAATCTGCAAGTCTTACAACCTCATTTGGCAGGATGAATCACTCGACGCATTTCCGTCGAATGACCATCCGCCTCCGCACGAATGAGGATTGCGGCGCGTCCCGAGGTAAACTTCGGAAGCTTGGCAGAAACCACAGCAATGCCATCGTGTTTGGTCTTGACGGTATGCAACTGCGGCCTGAAGGTCGTGCCTACTATCTTTACTGAAAGGGTCACGCCTTCAAGTGGCTTTGGCTTACGGCCGGATCGGTTCTGCAGCAACACATTAAAAGTCACCGATTTCCCCGCTCGAAAGTCGTGTTCATCCAATATCGTCAGGACCAAACCCTTTTCTCCGCCAGCCGCCTCTCCGAGCGGCGACTGCCGCCGCGGGTCATATACCGTGTAGGCGCTATCCTTGGCGCGCGAACGCCCTTTAGTCCGGGGAGCAGGTGCGTCCTCTGCCGGAACTTCGATCGGCAGATTTTTGACCGGCGCTTCGGCCGCAGACTTCACTGAGACCTCACGCTTGATTTCCAGCGTTTCATCAAGCGGCGCCTGGACACGGGGCGGCAAAGCCGGTAGCTCCTGCGTATCACCGGAACGAACGTTCATGCGCTTCAAGTCCTCGAGTCGTCCTGCGTTGACCGCCGCGCAAATCAAACGATGCTGTCGCTGCAAACGCTGTGCAAGCACTTCCTCGTCAAAACCAGAAGAAATCAAGTCCTGATAAGGCGTGCGTTTGCTGGCCAGAATCGCGCCACCGGAATAAACGAGCGAAAGGATTAAAGGCGAGGCAAGGCCCTTATCTTCTGTTTGCACGTGATACACCACGCCATTGTGCTCGATATCAGTATTGAAGCCAGTAATCACAGTCTTAATTATGCCGCTATTATGCCTTTATTATACCTTCGTCAGATGACTCAAGGCCGTCCTCGACCACACCGCAGTCGGAAAGCTCAAGCGAAGTTAACACAGCCATTTTTGCAGGGTCAATCACCAATTTTCTTCCGCAATTACCGAAGGACAACCTGCTTGACACGCTTTACCCGTTCGACTACGATTCGGCTTGTACAATGATTCTCAATCTAACTTGTGCTCGCTTGTTCTCGTGGGACTACGAGGTGAGGCTGTCACTCACCGACGGAAGGCGTCCGACGCGGATTGATTTAATCGCAGCGGGAGGCAAATAACGAATGCCATTTCATCTTTACGATTATCTGCCTATCCTTCTGATGTTCATAGTTGCTGGAGGCTTCGCCGTCGGCAACATAGTGCTTTCGCAGTTTGTAGGTCAACGAAAGCGGACGCGAACGAAGATGATGCCCTATGAATGTGGAAAGGATCCCGTGGGCAGTGCGCGCGAACGGTTTTCAGTTAAATTCTATCTCATAGCAATGATTTTCATCTTGTTCGACATCGAAGTCATCTTCCTGGTGCCCTGGGCGGTGGTCTTTAAGACACTCGCCGGACCGGCCTTTGGTCTGCGGAATCTTGTTTACCTGGAGATGATGGTATTTGTGGCCCTGCTCCTTGCGGGTTACGTCTACGTTATCAAGAAGGGCGCTTTTGATTGGGGCGAGACGGCACGGCGAGAAGCGGAAGCCGAAGGTCGGCTCTTATCGGACATGGAGAAACGAAAAGTGCAGAGCACGCGAACCGCCGCATAAGGGATTTGCATGGGACTCGAGAACATCATTGCCGAAGCTTTGCCTGAAGTGCTGACAACGCGCCTGGATTCGCTCATCAACTGGGCGCGCAAGTCTTCGCTATGGCCGGCAACGTTCGGTCTGGCCTGCTGTGCAATCGAGATGATGAATGCAACTGCTTCGCGCAACGACCTGGCGCGCTTTGGTTCTGAAGTTTTTCGCGCCAGCCCGCGCCAGGCCGACGTGATGATTGTGTCTGGCCGCGTTTCAAGGAAGATGGCGCCCGTTCTTCGCCGCATCTACGATCAGATGCCCGAACCAAAGTGGGTTATCTCGATGGGCGCATGTGCAACTTCGGGTGGTGTGTTTGATAATTACGCAATCGTCCAGGGAGTAGATAAGATTGTGCCGGTCGACGTCTATATTCCCGGGTGTCCGCCACGCCCGGAAATGCTGATCCACGCGGTGATGATGTTGCAGGAAAAGGTCATGCAGGAATCGTCGCGTGACCGCAGGGACGTGCCCGAACAGGAAGCACGCGCCGCCTTCGTCCCGGGGACCCTGCCGGTAACCGATGGCTCAACGCAGGAGGGTGTTCTCCCTCAAGGGCGACCTTACTCAATTGCTTCGCGGCACGAGCGGCGTCGCTCTTCATAGGTCGCGGCGTGATTGTTTCATGAACACAGGGGCAGACAAAGAAAGCATCTTGCCGGAGCCGGTTACAAATTCAGATCAAAAATCAACGCCGTCCCAATTGGTGACGGCGTTGCAGCATGCGCACGCCCCCTGGGTGACCGAGATCATTGAGGCGCATGGCGAAGTGACGGCAGTGGTTCCCCGTTTGCACATCGTAGACGTGTGCTCGGCGCTTAAAATGGGCTCAGAAACGAAGTTTGATTTCCTTGCGGATATTTGCGGCGCCGATCGCGGGGTCGAAGAGGAACCGCGTTTCGAAGTCAATTACCATCTTTTCTCTACCACGAAATATCACCGTCTGAGGTTAAAAGTTCTGGTAAACGAGACTGACGCTCATGTGCCCACGGTCACCGGAGTCTGGCGTACTGCAAACTGGCACGAGCGCGAGACTTTTGATCTCTTCGGCGTCGTCTTTGACGGACATCCGGATTTGCGAAGAATACTCTTGCCCGACGACTGGCAGGGCTACGCGCTGCGCAAGGATTTCCCGTTGCGCGGGTATGAACCGTATTCGTTGAAGTAGTCCAATGTCCAATGTCCAATGTCCAATGTCCAACGTCCAATGTCAACAAGACTTAAGCAGACGTTGGAAATTGACCTTGGAGTTTAAGAACGCGGACGTTGGACGTTGGACGTTGGACATGAGTTGAACATGAGTTCTGTTGTAAACATTCCGCCCCAGTTTGAGATCGTCGATCGACCGCTCGATACGCAGATGACGATCTCTATGGGCCCACAACATCCGTCAACGCACGGCGTGCTGCGTCTTGAGCTGGTGCTGGATGGCGAAATGGTAGTTAAGGCCACGCCGGACATCGGTTATCTCCATACAGGCATGGAGAAGCTCTTTGAATACAAGAAGTATCAACAAGGCATTGTGATCACGGATCGCATGGATTATCTGAACCCGCTTGGGAATAACCTTGCTTATGTGATGGCGGTTGAGAAGCTTCTCGAGCTGGAGATTCCTGAACGCGCGCAAACGATTCGAGTTTTGATGTGCGAGTTACAGCGCATTGCTTCACACCTGGTTTGGCTCGGTACTCACGCTCTCGACATTGGTGCAATGTCAGTCTTCTTTTACTGTTTCCGCGAGCGGGAAAAGATATTGAATCTGATCGAGGCGGCATCGGGTGGGCGACTGACCCCGTCGTATTTCCGCATTGGCGGGTTGATGATGGACTTGCCTGCGGGTTTTGAGCGGCGCGTGCAGCAGTTCCAGGATGGTTTTCTCAAGTCAGTTGACGAGTTTCATACACTGCTAACGGGTAACAGGATTTTTCAGAAGCGCACGCAGGCCGTGGGAATAATCACCGCGGAAGATGCCATTGACTGGGGCTTGTCGGGACCTTGTTTGCGAGGTAGCGGAATCAGTCTCGACATTCGTCGGGTAAATCCGTACACGAGCTATGAAACCTACGATTTCGAAATTCCAGTTGAACAGGACTGCGACGTGTGGGCGCGTTATCTCGTGCGCATGCGGGAGATGAAAGAATCACACAAGATTGTTACGCAGGCGTTGGCCAGATTGAAGCCCGGGCCAGTTAAAGCTGATGCACCCAAAGTTGTTTTACCGGATCGCGAAGCGATAAAGACGCACATGGACGCACTGATCCATCACTTCCTGATAGTTGCCGAAGGATTCGATGTGCCGGCAGGCGAAGTCTACTTTCCAATCGAAGCTTCTAAGGGGGAGCTGGGCGTCTACATCAAATCCGATGGTGGGCCAAAGCCATCGCGGGTACACTTTCGCGGACCAAGCTTCGTAAATCTTTCGGCGCTGCCGCACATGTCGGAAGGCGCGATGGTCGCGGATATTGTGGCAATCATAGGATCGCTGGATATTGTTTTAGGAGAAATTGATCGCTAGTCCGTAGTCCGTTGTCAGTAGTTAGTTACGTTAAGACGCCACTGACCACTGACTTATTCGTAAATGAGCACTCAACCAATACAGATTCAACCACTATCGCAGCCGGTAGATATCGGTGAAGAGATGGCGACGTTTTCGCCGGAAGTCGAAGCCGAGATCGATCTCCACCTGGCGAAATATCCGGTAAAGCGTTCGTCGATTTTGCCGCTGATGTTTATTGTGCAGCGCGAACGCGGTTATCTCGATTCTCCGGGCGTCGCCTATCTGGCAAAACGGCTGGCACTCCGCATTACCGATATCTGGGAAGTCGCCACGTTTTATTCAATGCTTCATACGGAGCCGGTGGGGAAGTATCACATTCAGATTTGCCGCACACTTTCCTGCAAGATCTTGGGAGCCGGCAAAATTACGCAGCATTGTTCACAGAAGCTCGGTATCAAGCCGGGCGAAACAACTGCTGACGGCCGCTTTACGATTTCAGAAGTTGAATGTCTCGGCTCATGTGGCACTGCTCCCATGTTTCAGATCAATTTTGATTATCATGAGAACCTGACACCCGAGAAGGTTGATCAGATTTTGGACTCGCTGCCTTGAGCGCGTCAATGTTGAATCCTGATACAGGAGGCCCCTCCGGCTTGATTGCGGCTCTGCCTCCTGATGTGTCCTCTTAAAACCAGCGTTCTAACTATTCACGATTTACGATTTACCATTTACTAATCAATGTTTATTGGCGCCATCGGATGTGAACCACTTCAGCTCGCGCGAGTTCAGCTAGAAAACTCGACATCGCTCGACGTGTATCGTCAGCACGGCGGGTACGAAGCGTTGAAGAAGGTACTCGGGTCAATGTCCGCGGACGACGTGATCAATGAAGTCAAGAAGTCCGTGCTCCGCGGCCGCGGCGGTGCCGGTTTTCCCACTGGGATGAAGTGGAGTTTCGTCCCCAGGGATTCGCCAAAACCGAAGTATGTGGTCTGCAATGCTGATGAATCTGAGCCAGGCACTTTCAAAGACCGCTATCTGATGGAACGCGATCCGCACATGCTGATTGAGGGCATGCTGATCGCTGCCTACGCGCTGGGAGCGAAAACAAACTACATCTACACGCGCGGCGAATACCGGTACCTCATCGACATTATGGACCGCGCCCTTGAGGAAGCACGCGCCGCCGGCTTACTGGGCCAAAATATTCTCGAGTCAAAGTTCTCTTGCGAAATTTATACACACACAGGCGCGGGCGCTTACATCTGCGGCGAAGAAACAGCTCTGCTGAGTTCGCTAGAAGGGTTGCGCGGCCATCCGCGCATGAAGCCTCCCTTCCCTGCCGTGTCTGGCCTATACGCTTCGCCTACGGTCGTAAACAACGTCGAGACGCTGACGGCCGTGCCTGACATTATCAAGATGGGCGGCCAGGCTTATCAGAAACTCGGAACGGAAAAGAGCGGGGGCACCAAACTTTGGTCAGTATCCGGTCATGTGAATCGTCCCGGTGTCTATGAGCTCCCCATGGGTTACGACGACATGGAAAAGTTCATCATGGAAGACTGCGGTGGAATGCTCAACGGCAAGCAACTTAAAGCCGTGGTTCCTGGCGGCTCGTCCGTTTACATCATGCGCGCCGATCAAATCATCGGCAAAGACGTGCGCATGGACTATGAAGGACTCGTGGCCGGCGGATCTAGTGTCGGATCTGGCGGCTTCATCGTAATGGATGAAACGGTCGACATCTTCGAATCAACAAAGAATCTGACTGAGTTCTATAAACACGAGTCGTGTGGCTGGTGCACTCCTTGCCGAGAAGGAACCGACTGGCTCGTAAAGGTCTTCAAGCGCGTCGCGAACGGTGGCGGACGCCCGGAAGACGCTCAATTAATGCTGGACTTGTGCGACAACATCGAAGGTAAATCATTTTGTCCGTTGGGTGATGCCGCCGCGTGGCCCATTCAGTCGGCAATAAAAAGGTTTCCAGAGGATTTCAAGAAGCATCTGGTAGGAACGAATAGAAAGCCGCAGGCTCTCGATGTTTAGAAAGGCCCCGTGTGATTGTTGTTTAGAAAGGGCACTTGTGCCCCCGCCCTCGGGGCACAAGTGCGCTGACTAAACGGAAAGCAGTTTTGTTTAGCATGTCAACAGAAGTAATCAAAGTAACGATTAATGGAAAAGAGTTTGAAGTGCCGAAAGGTGCGCGGCTTATAGACGTGTGCCGCGACAAGGCTTTCGACATTCCTTCCTTTTGCTACTACGCCGACCTCGCCTTGCAGGCTTCCTGTCGCATGTGTCTCGTGCGTATCGAGAAGATGCCAAAGCTACAAACTTCCTGCACGATCATCTGCACAGACGGGATGGTGGTAACCACTCAAAGCGATGAGATTGAAAAGGCCCAACGCTCGATGCTTGAGTTCCTGCTCGCCAATCATCCGCTCGATTGTCCCGTGTGCGATCGCGGGGGCGAGTGCGAACTGCAGGAGATGACCTTTGATTGGGGCGGTCTCGAAGAACGCTTCACCGAGAAGAAAAACTACTATCCGGAAAAATACCTTTCTCCAATGGTGGCAAACGATCCGCAACGGTGCATTCTCTGCAAGCGCTGCACCAGAGTTTGCGACGAATGGATGGGCGAGGACGCAATTGAAGCAGGCGGGCGGGGTTCGAATACCGTCATTGGGACCTACGGAGGATGGCTCGACTGTTCGCAGTGCGGCAACTGCATCGAAGTTTGTCCCACCGGCACATTGCTCGATGCAACCTATCGTCATCAGGCGCGCCCGTGGGAATTGGCGCAAACAGTTTCCACCTGCACCTATTGCTCCGACGGCTGCCAGATGTCGCTCGGCTCGCGCGCCGGCGACTTGATGCGCATCGTTGCTCGGGATCGCTACGTCAAGGGACTAAACGGCGAGTTTCTCTGCATCAAAGGCCGCTTTGGACATCCCTTTGTCAACCACGAAGAGCGCCTGCGCACGCCGCTGATT
>JALYXE010000528.1 GCA_030947265.1 Acidobacteriota bacterium | reverse complement strand
GTACAGTTCGGAACGGATAGCAGCGTGGATGAAAGAAAGATGGAGAACAAACTCACGCAAGCGCAACCGCTTGTTACCCAAAGCCATGAAGGAAGCGGCGAGATACTCTTGGATCTGGGGAACTATGCACCAGCGCGTTCGAGTGGGGCCGAAGAATTTGTCTTGGACGTAGATCTCAACGAAGTGCAGGAGCCTTCCCCAGCTGGGCTTGGCGCTTCGGCGTGGCCCGAGGGGGGGTGGGAGACAGTGCCGAAGCCGATAGAAGACCCGTTCGCCACAACACGGGATCTGTCCCGCGGTGTTGTGCCAACTCCCATCGAGCAAGCGTCTGCGACGCAAACTACTTTCGCCGGGACTCGAGGAGAAGAACCCCCAACCCCTCAAAGTAGAACCAGGGCTGGTGGGTCCGAGGATTACTCGGTTGAGCATCTTTCACCGGAAGTGATTGATGCCATCGCCCGGCGTGCCGTAGAACATCTCTCCGAAAAGGTTGTGCAGGAAATAGCCTGGGAGGTTGTGCCGCAACTTGCGGAGCTTCTCATTAAACGTCAGCTTGAAGAGAAGAATTCTTAACTAGACTGAAATCCGAATCGTTCAAAGGGAGCAGGCGCCGCCGACAGGTCGCCTGCTTCTTTTGTTTCTGGTCACTGGTCAGTGGTCCGACGAATTCCCAGGACGTTCGATCAAAGCAGAGGCATGGTTAGATGAAAAACGCGCAACTCTGCCTTACAATGCCTTCTTTGTTTGGCCCAACCACTGATTCTGACTACAGACCACTGACAATCGATGGACATTCCTAAACAATACGACCCCAAACAGGCGGAAAAGAACCACTACGAGCGCTGGGAGGCGCAAGGCTACTTTGCGCCGGAGATCAACAGGGACGAGAATGCGCCAGTCTTTTCGATAGTAATTCCGCCACCAAACGTCACTGGCTCGCTGCACATGGGCCATGCGTTGCAACATACTATGATGGATGTCCTCACGCGGTATAAGCGCATGTGCGGTTACCGAGCATTGTGGCTACCGGGCATGGACCACGCAGGCATCTCTACGCAGTTAATGGTCACTCGAGAATTGAAAAAAGAAGGCCTGTCGCGCCACGACCTGGGCCGCGAGAAATTTGTGGACCGTGTCTGGAAGTGGAAACGGGAATCGGGCGGGCAAATTACTAAGCAATTGCGTCGTGAGGGCGCTTCCGTCGATTGGTCCCGTGAAAAGTTTACGATGGATGAGAACTTGTCACGAGCAGTTCGGGAAGCCTTCGTGCGCCTTTACGACGAAGGCATGATTTATCGCGGTAAGCGCATCGTCAACTGGTGTCCAAATGATCAGACTGTGCTCTCCGATCTGGAAGTGCAAAAGGATCCGCACGGCGGAAAGCTTTACTTCCTTCGCTATCCGGAAAAGAACGGCGACCGTAGCGTCACTGTTGCAACGACGCGCCCTGAAACTATGCTGGGAGATACCGCCGTCGCCGTAAACCCTAACGATGAGCGTTACCACCACCTTGTGGGAGCGGTTTTGAGGTTGCCACTTACTGGACGTGAGATTCCGGTTGTTGCGGATGAGTTCGTTGAGGCGGACTTCGGCACAGGTGCCGTCAAAGTTACACCTGCTCACGACCCTAACGATTACGAGATGGGAGTGCGCCACAACCTGGCCCAGATTGTCGTTATCGATCCCCAGGCTAAGATGACTGATGCCGCTGGAGCGGAATTTGTCGGCCTGGATCGCTACAAGGCGCGTGAGAAAGTTGTTAAGAAATTAGAGGAGTTGGGTTTGCTTGAAAAGGTCAGTGACTACGAGTTCTCGATTTCCAAGTGTGAGCGCTGCCAAACGGTCATCGAGCCTTTGATCTCTACGCAGTGGTTTCTCCGGATGGGCGAACTGCGAGATCTCGCGCTTGACTTAATGACTCGCGAGAAGAAGCCGCAGTTTGTTCCTGAAGTCCCTTACGAGAACGTTTACACCGACTGGCTTGAAAATCTGCGTGACTGGACCATTTCGCGGCAGCTCTGGTGGGGCCATCAAATCCCGGCCTGGTACACCGCAGATGGCGGAGTAATCGTCGCCAGGTCAGAACAAGAAGCGCGAGCAAGAGCGGGAACGGGCGAATTAACTCAGGATGCGGACGTCCTGGATACCTGGTTCTCAGCTGCGCTGTGGCCCTTCTCGACTCTGGGCTGGCCGGACAAGACGAAGGATCTCAAGACCTTCTATCCAACATCGCTTCTAGTTACGGCGCGCGACATAATTTTCCTCTGGGTGTCGCGCATGGTGATGATGGGATTGAAGTTTACCGGCAACAGGCCCTTTGATGACGTATTCGTTACCGGAACCATTCTCGACGCGCACGGCCAGCGAATGTCAAAGACCAAAATGAACGGCATCGATCCGCTGGAGGTGTTTGACAAGTATGGCGTGGATGCTACGCGTCTGAAACTGGCGTCCGTCGGCAGCACAGACATTCGCTGGAATGACAAGCAGGTCGAGTCATATCGAAACTTTGCCAATAAGATCTGGAACGCCGCTCGATTCTGCTTGATGAATTCGGAGGGCGCAACGGTCAATTCTGAGTCAATTAACTCCGCCGGTAGCGGATTGGCTTTACATGATCGCTGGATACTATCGCGCCTTAACAAGACGGCGCGTGGCGTCCGCCAGGCGCTGGCAGATTATCAATTTCATGAGGCTGTGCAAACGCTCTATCACTTTTTCTGGGATGATTTTTGCGATTGGTACATTGAGCTGATCAAGCAAGACGTCACCGCTGAGGAGCCGACACCGGCGCGAAACGAAGCCCGTGCGAGGCTCCTATCAGTTCTTGATCAAGCGCTGCGCTTGCTGCATCCCTTTATGCCCTACATTACCGAAGACCTCTGGCTCCGACTTCCCGCCGCTCCTGAAGATTTGCTACATCGGGCTTATCGCGGAGCAGAGCCAACAATTATGCTGGCTGCATACCCGGAAGCTAAGGCGGGTTTGATCAACGAGGCCACCGAATGGGAGATGCAGGCTGTAATCGATCTGATCTCGCGCGTGCGCAACATTCGTTCAGAGATGAACATCAAGCCAGGCGAACGGGTGCCGGTGCTCATCGGAGCGCCAGACGAAAATTTGCGCGCCGTATTTCTCGCCAACGCGAACCAAATTAGCCGGCTCGTACGGGCCGCTGAGCTTTTAATAAGGGAGCGCCTGGACGCGCCTCGCGCCTCCGCGCGGGCTGTTTTGGTTGGCGGCGCCGAAGTGGCCATACCGCTTGAAGGCTTTATCGATTTTGAGGAAGAGCGTCAAAGACTCGGTAAAGAAAAAGTGAAACTTCGGCTGGAGTCGTCCAAGCTCGAAGCACAATTAGCAAATCCTCAGTTTGCTGAACGAGCGCCCGCTGAGAAGGTAGACGAAGTGCGGGCGCGTCTTGCCGATATTGCCCAGCGCTCCACCCAGCTTGATCAGACCATTGACAACCTCTGTTGATCTGGCCGCTGACAAAGTCGGCCAGGCCTGAGGCCTCATTTCGGTGGAATCGCGGAACTGTTTCACCCTGCCAGGCGTGTAAGCATCCGCTGGGCACTTGAACGCATCTCCAAACAAGCAGTATCTTTAAGACAACTTGCCCGGCAACAGTGAGGTTTTTATGCAAGGTCGTTCCATTCGGTATAGTGCTCTTCTATTCGCCCTTCTCATTGCGCTGAGCGTTTGCTCTATGGATGCGGACGCCCAGCGACGCCGGAAACGGCGTATGCGCCGGGTAGCGGCTCCAGTTGTTACAAATCCAGTCATCGCGCCGCCAGGAGGAGAGCAAACCAGCGGTGCTAACGGTGAAAAAATCATTAGTACTGCGGATGAAAATACGGGCGACGCGGAAGCTATTGAGAACGCGTCACAGAAGAGAAGAGCAACAAAAAAACCAGCTTCAGGCGAGCAGGATATGCAACAGACAATTAACGCGCTCTCCAATCAGGTCAACAGACTAAACGATAAGCTGACCCAGATGCAGGAGAACGATCGCTCGCTGATAGACATGGAGCGACTGACTCGTGCCGAACAGCGAGCCGAAAACTTGCGTGCGCAGTTGATCGATGCTGAAAGCAAACTCGCGGATTTGCAGTCGAAACTTGAGCAGATCGATTATGGTCTGAGGCCCGAGAACATCGAGCGGGCCGCAGGATATGGCACAGTACATCCAGAGGAGGCCCGAGATGCGCGTCGCCGCCAATTGGAAAGTGAAAAATCACGTTTGCAAGCGCAAATCCGGATACTCGAAACGAGCCGAACGCGTTTAGAGACGTCGATTGGTACCGCGGATGCGGAAGTGGATACGTTGCGCCGAAGGTTAGAACAGAAGCAGCAGGACAGTTCAGGATCCACGCGCACTGAGCCCCGTCCAACCAACAGTCGAGATAGGCCAGAGTAATCTCGTCAAATACTGTACGGCCGGAAAAAGCGATCCTCATCTAGTAAGTTTTCAGCAGAAAGCGCAGATTCATTGATTCAGGGCTTGGAGAGACTTGAAACAGTAGCGCTTCGCCCTGTCCGAATCCGAGCAATCTGTGTAATCTGTGCATGAATCATGGGCACAATTGCACAAAGCGATCTCTACCGCCTGATTGGCGAGGCGGGTGGGCGTGGTGAACGAGTAGTTGTTGCGACAGTGGCACGCACGCGTGGCTCAACCCCGCAGCAGAGGGGTGCAAAGATGCTGTTCTTTGAGAATGGAGAAGTGGCGGGCACCGTGGGCGGCGGTTGCATTGAAGCGGAAGTTTGGGCCGAAGCACGCGAAGTCATGCACACAGGCAGATCAGCTCTGCACCACTTTTCTTTAACGGCCGAGGAAGCAAGTGAAGAGGGAATGGTTTGCGGCGGCACCATGGATATTTTTATAGATGTGATGGGTGGTGAAGAAGTAAGCAGTAAGCAGTAGGCAGTAAGCAGTAACCAGTAAACCGCGCGAGCGTGAAGTGAATGCGCGAATGCTGATTGCTGATTGCTAATTCCCAAGACCTAAGACCACAACGGAGGGTGCACGATGGAATCCTTCATTGAAAACTACAAAGCAAAGCACCAGCACCCTCTTAACAAACTAGCGCATAGCATCGGTATCCCAATGATTGTGGTTTCGCTGCCGTTGTTTTTCTTTAACTGGCGTTGGGGGCTCGTGCTGTTCGTGGTTGGCTGGGTTTTCCAGTTCATTGGCCACGTCATCGAAGGCAATCGACCAGCCTTCTTCAAGAATCCCTTTTACTTGCTGGTTGGACCATGGTGGCTCATTCGCCGGGCGATGGCAGCCGTTGGCTTAGGGAAGGTGTCCAGGACGGTGCCTTCCAAGTGAAATCGGCTCTTCTTACTCCATGCAATCCCGCCGGAACAAAGCACCATCGAGCTTAATTTCAGAAACCATCTCGCTAATACTTCAAGAGGGCTCAATTGCCGCGCTTGCCACGTTGATTGAAGGCGCTAAAAACGTTGGCACAAAACTGCTCATTGAAGATCCGGGTTCGCAGAGTACGACGGTTGGCAGCTTAGGCTTTGAGGCTCTGGACGAAGCCGTTGCACAACACGCCGCCACATTCCTCGAGTCCCGAGAAGAGACCCGTGTTTTTCAGGTAAGGGAGTTCGCCCCGGCGCTTACCGAGTGGAGTGATGCGCAAATCCTCTTTGAGCGCATACAGCGTGAGCCGCGCTTGGTAATCTGCGGCGCGGGGCATGTGGGAGCTTCTCTAGCGAAGCTTGCCAGCCAAATGGGTTACCACGCGACCTTGATCGACGATCGGGCCGAGTTTGTCACACGTGAACGTTTTTCCGATCAGGGAATCGAATTGGTGGCTGCTGATAACTGGTCTGACGCTGTGCGTGCGTCCGTTGGCAACGGACATGGCGTTTGTGTGGCAATCGTGACACGCGGTCACAGCGAAGACGAACAGTGCCTGCGCGCGATTATCACGACCGAAGCGGATTACATCGGACTTATCGGCAGCAAACGTCGAACAAACATTGTTCTTCAACGGCTTCGTGAAAACGGAGCGGAAGAGGAAAAGCTCCAAAAGGTTCACGCACCGATTGGCTTGGACATTGGCGCCGTAACGCCGGAGGAAGTCGCCCTCGCGATCATGGCGGAGATTGATTCCGTGCGTCGTGGTGGAAAGGGTCGCTCGCTTTCAGAGTGGCGACGGACGGACAAACCAAGGGGAACGGGGTAAAGGGGAAAGGGGAACGCGTAAAGGGGAAATAGGGGAAAGTGAAATAGTGCCGTAAGTCGCTTTCCCCGTTCCCCTTTACCCTTTCCCCGTTCCTTATTTCTTGAGATATTTCTCGGGCAACGCGTTCTTCTCGTCCTCGCCCTGCCAAAAGATTGTGACAACCCACCAGCGCTTGCCGTCATTCATTAATTGTATGCTGTTTATTCCGCGTTGAAATGGCTTTGCATCGCCCGGCGCGTGTCGTGATTCATAAGTACTGAAGGCGTGGGCAATCTGGCCAAATTCTTCTGTCTTACGTGCAGCCTCTCGTTCGTAGAACCCTTCCTTCTCAAAGAAGCCACTGGCCCGCTCGATGTACTCGTCCACGGTTAAGACTCGCGATCCGTAGCCACCCGTCGGACGAGCTCCGGTAGGGATCAAACGCGCTCCGGGAACAAACAGCGAACGCATGCGGTCCCAATCGCGCTTCTTTCCTGCCGGTCCGGAAATTACATCGTAGACTGTGGCGATAATTTCATCCATCGATTTGACATCTGCCGGGTTCGCAGCAGGACTTGCCGTTGTTTCAGTCGTCTTTTGGTTCGGCATAGGAGAGGCTCCGGGTGACGGCTTTTCATTCTGGCCCATTGCGACCGCGATACCGCAGCAGAGGATAGCTAAGATAGTAATAGATCGGAGCGTGGCTAAGACTAGTTTCACTGTATTTTTCCTCGAATGAATTCTTTTTGCAATTCGGAAATTAAAGCACGACCTCATAACTTAGGCAAAGTTATGGCAAGCCTCCGTAGTGGTTCAGTCTCGTCTAGAGTCAATCGCATTAGCACCGACTTCTGCCAGGTGTTCATAAGGACGAGCGAAAGCAGAAACCCCATAAACGGTTTTGGGTTGAAGTAAACACTCTAGTTC
>JALYXE010000526.1 GCA_030947265.1 Acidobacteriota bacterium | reverse complement strand
CTTCAGAACCCTATTAAAGAACGCCGGAGCCGCGCTGCACCGAGCCAGGATGCAAGGAGGCAACAACTATCAATTCTACACTGCGGACATGAATGCTCGCGCGCTCAAGCGGCTGGCTCTGGAATCGAGCCTGCGCCGCGCCGTGGAGAATGAAGAGTTCGTCATTCATTACCAACCGCAAATAGACATCGAATCAAGGGAAATCGTTGGCACTGAGGCGCTCGTTCGTTGGCAACATCCGCAATTAGGACTGCTTCCGCCTGCGGATTTCATCGGCTTGGCTGAAAAGACAGGATTGATCGTGGATATCGGCTACTCAGTCATGCGCGCGGCTTGTGTCCAGACCCGACAATGGCAAGTGGACGCATTCCGTGGCCTTCACGTCGCTGTGAATGTCTCTGCCCGCCAACTTAAGCAAAAGGATTTCGTTGTCAGGGTAGTTGAAATCCTCGACGAGTGCGACCTCGATCCCGCTTCGCTGGAATTGGAGTTGACGGAAACTTCCATCATGGAGAATCCGGAATCAGCTGCAAGAATGCTGGCCGACATCAGAAGGATGGGAGTGAAGATCGCGATTGACGATTTTGGCACCGGATATTCGTCACTCAGTTATCTAAAGCATCTTCCCATCGATACTGTAAAGCTGGATCGATCATTCGTTAACGGCGCCACCGCCCATCCCGACCATGCGGCGCTGGTAATGGCGATCGTTACCCTGGCGCACAACCTGAGACTGAGAGTGATTGCCGAAGGCGTAGAAACAGAAGAACAACTGAATTTTCTGCGGCTGCTTAGATGCGATCAGGGACAGGGGTACTTCTTCGGCAAACCAACTCCGGCAGATCAGATCAAAAGCCGCTGGCTGCGAGAATGTTGGGATCGGGGACCGAGAGCCATAGCGACTGTACCTGGCCCGGGGGTGCGCAATACTTGCCTGAGCGGATCATCGGCAAGACGTCCCGCGACATCAACGGCAGCGAAGTAATCTGGGACTTCTTGTCAAGCAAGAGCCCTGAAATGACTCTCAACCAATGAAGGCACAAAAACAGCAGTGGGAACATTACCAGGCGAGTTTGTGACAAAATCGATATGTAAGGTCAGTACGAACAATCTTTCAGCGATTGACCTTATTCATGAGTAGTCTCACGTAGAGCCCAAGAGAAGCCAGAAGCGCTACGAATGGCAGAGGCGCTGTGGGAGACAATATTGAGACTCGTGCATTAATGTTGTCAAAAAAATTCCCCTGGTCCAGGCGCAGGATGGGAGAACCCTGCATATCCTGGAAGTAATCACTACTTCTCCTTGCCAAGCCTCCCACCCATCGCAAAGCTGACATCTGAGCGATCTTCAGATTACCGTTGAGAAGCAAGAATCCGGCCTCAAGTATGCCGGAGTTCGTCCCCTCCACTTGAATATTAGCTTTGAGGCCAAGGAAACCGTGACGAATTACAGTGAAGCTCCATCTGCTATCAGATGTTTCTGCAAATGCCCGATGCCGATTGGCACGCTCCCAAGATACGGTCGGCAAGGGCTGAAATTGAAGTCTTCCGATGACCTCCTGACCGCGACGAAGCTCAAACTCGAGCTTGAAGCGCTGTGGTTGGTACCAGATGAGCTCACTAGTTGCAGCCTTTGCCTCAATACCGGGCATTTTGTGCCCCTCCATAAGCCAATCTTCGTTCAGGAAGAATCATCTCCAGTTCATGGCGGGCTGGGTGCTGTAGCTTGCATCCAGAATTTTAGTTGCGCTACTTTGATCTCGCCACTGGCGTCAAAGTACTTGTCCAGCCATTCGTTGGGAGTGCTCTTCAGCGATTGGTCCGGGTTCTTCTGAGTTTTGACAGTGTATCGCCACGAAAAATGATCGTACACGTCCAGGACATGCGTCGCGTAGGCGACAGCCAGTTTCTTGTCACCTTCGATGATGGCCAGGTTTTCATCGTTATTAAAGGACGCTTTGTGACCCAGGTTGTGACTGCCCGTTGCAACCATGCATTTATCTGAAAAGGGATCGATCACCAGAATCTTGTCGTGAATGATCGCAAAGCCCGCGTTTAAGATCTCTTTCTGCCAGCCGTTCGGAATAATCTTGCCGTCAAAAGCCTCCGCACCTATCACCCGTGGGTCCTGTTTGACTGGCGTCTTATCGCCCTTCTTCTTAGGCGGCGGGGTCATGCCTTTCAATTGGTAATAGAAAGCTCCGGAAGCGGATTTGTTTGTCACACATCCACGCACGAAAAGTTTTTTATCCTTCGTTAGTGCAAGCGCTGACCAGTTAGCGATGCTGGGCGAACCCGGGTAGAAGGCGAGGAAGAGGATTGCATGTTTGGCGGCATCGATGTGCTTAACGATGTCAGACATGTCTGCCGGTCGTTTCTCGTTAGCCGGTTTGCCCCTCTGTTTGGGTGTATTAGGTGAGAACCAGCTCGACAATGGCAAGCCGCCGGCAAGCGTAAAGTCCTTACCCTTGGCATCCCAGGTCCTTAGTTTCGTGCCTTGCAACTTCTTGGAGTCAGTGCCGGCAGCTTTAGTGTCGGCAGCCAGTTGCTTCCAGTAACTCAGGTAACGATCCGCCAGCTTCGGATCCTCGATTACGACGGTGTTGTTCGTT
>JALYXE010000525.1 GCA_030947265.1 Acidobacteriota bacterium | reverse complement strand
GGATCGGATCCAATTAACGAAACACGAATGGGCGAGCGCGAGCGCCGGCCGCGAACTCGTCGTGAGCGCGAAGGCGGAGGCGGTTCGGATGGCCGACGACCGCGCGGGGAAAACACATAGGGGATTTGCGATTGCCGATTTCCGATTGCCGATTGGAAGAAGGGGACATGAGTGCGATCTTAAAATTGGCAATCGGAAATTGAAAATCGGAAATGAGTGAAACGCTATGTTGATGCCGAAGAAAGTTAAGCACCGGAAGCAGATGCGCGGACGTATGACTGGCGTCGCAACTCGGGGCAGCGAGATCAGCTTCGGTGAGTACGGGCTCAAGTGTTTGGAGCCGGCGTGGATCACGGATCGCCAGATTGAGGCTGCGCGAATTGCCATGACTCGCCACATCAAGCGGGGCGGCAAAATCTGGATTCGGATGTTTCCCGACAAGCCGGTGACAAAGAAGCCGGCCGAAACACGCATGGGCAAAGGCAAGGGAGCGCCCGAATACTGGGTGGCGGTCGTTAAGCCTGGCAGGATTCTTTACGAGATTGAGGGAGTCGATGAGAAAACGGCGCGAGATGCAATGCGTCTGGCCGCTCAAAAACTTCCCATCAAGACAAAATTTGTTACGCGCGCGGATCAAGAGGGAGGCGCGATTTAGATATGAAACGCCGCGAAGAGCTGGATAAGTATCACGATCTTTCTGAAGATGAACTGAAAGCCGAGACGGCTCGCTTGAGAGAGTCGCTCTTTCGGTTGAAGTTTAAGCTGGCACTGGGTGAAGTAGACGCGGTCAAACGTATCCGTGAGGAAAAGAGATCTTTGGCGCGTCTTCAGACTATGACGCGGCAACGCCAGCCGCAGGCAAGCTAAGAGGCCAGCCCAGGCAAGTTAGTAGCACAGACCTGAGTCTCTGCTAAATAAAGGAAATCACAGGCCAAGTCTGTGCTAGTGAGTGAAAAGAATGGCAGAAGAGAATCAAGAAATAAACGACGCTGGTGGGTCTTCCACTGAGGCGACTTCGCCTGAAACGCCGGCCAACAACGGCACCAAACGCGCGCACCGCTCGCAAAAGGTTGGAGCCGTCGTCTCCGACAAGATGCAGAAGACTGTAGTCGTTCGCGTTGATCGTCTGGTACGCCACATGAAATACCGGCGCTATGTTCGTCGTACATCCAAATTCATGGCGCATGACGAGTTGGGCGCTACCGTGGGCGACAAGGTGCGAATCGTTGAAACACGGCCCATGTCGGCGAAAAAACGTTGGCGGGTAATTGAGATAGTGCAGAAGGCAGCGAAATAATAACGTGAATAGTGAATCGTAAATCGTGAATAGGAAAGACCGCTTCTGAATATTTACGATTCACGATTGACGATTCACGAGGTGTAGTCATGATTCAGATGCAGACCTCTTTGGAGGTCGCCGACAATTCAGGAGCACGGCGGGTTGAGATGATCATGCCCATCGGCGGATCGACCGGCAAAATCGCCAGCCTGGGTGATCGGATCAAAGTCACAGTCAAAGAAGCATCACCCGACGGGACGATCAAAAAAGGAACCGTTCAGGACGCTGTGATAGTTCGCACGAGAAAAGAGGTGCGCCGTAAGGACGGGACTTACATCCGCTTCGATCAAAATGCGGCCGTGCTAATAAAGGAAGACGGTACTCCGATTGGCACGCGCGTGTTCGGTCCCGTGGCGCGCGAGCTTCGCGACAAGAACTTTATGAAAATCGTTTCACTCGCGCCGGAGGTTATTTGAGGACATGGCGGGAACAAAGCGGTCGAAAATCAAGAAGAACGATCAAGTGGTCATCATTGCCGGCCGTGACAAAGGCAAGCGTGGCAGAGTGCTCCAAGTGACTCCTTCGAACGGCAAAATAAAGGTCGAGGGCGTAGGAGTGATCAAGCGACATCAGCGGGCTAATCCGCAGAGCAATCGCGGCGGCGGCATTATTGAGAAGGAAGCGTTCATAAACATTTCCAACGTTCAATTGATCGATCCGCAGTCAGGTAAGCCCACCCGGGTTAAGTATCAGATTGAGGGCGACGGAGCGAAGATTCGCGTCGCGGCGGCTAGCGGGCATTCGTTGGAGAAATGAGAAGAGCGTGAATCGTAAATGGTAAATCGTTAAGAGCAACGAGGACCCGCCAAACGACGATTTACGATTCACGATTCACGAGAAAAAGAGATGGCAGCCAGACTAAAGGAAAAGTATCAAAAAGAGGTTGCTGCGGCGATTGCCAGGGAGTTTGGCATTAAGAACCCGATGGCAATTCCGCGTGTACAGAAGATTGTGCTGAATATGGGTATGGGCGAGGCGATTGCTAATGCCAAAATACTCGACACGGCAACTGAAGAGCTCCGCACAATAACCGGGCAGAAGCCGGTCGTCACCAAAGCGAAAAAATCGATTGCGTCTTTCAAATTGCGGCAAGGAATGCCCATCGGTGTGATGGTCACGCTCCGTGGTGATCGCATGTATGAGTTCCTTGATCGTTTCGTGTCGATCGCTCTCCCACGCGTAAGAGACTTTCGCGGTGTTTCGCCGAAGGCTTTCGATGGCCGTGGTAATTACACAATCGGTGTGCGCGAGCAATTGATTTTCCCGGAGATTGATTTTAACAAGGTCGATAAATTACGTGGGATGAACATCTCAATTATCACCAGCGCACGAAACGATGAGCAGGCTCGTGCACTTTTGAAGGGATTAGGAATGCCGTTCAGGCAGTAGGCCAGAGGTCAGGGATCAGAGGTCAGAGCAAATGATCACTAACCTATGATTAACGAATCTGACCTCTGACATCTGACATCTGGATTGTTATGGCTAAGAAATCACTGATTGCAAAATCGCAACGAAAACCGAAATTTGCGGTCCGCGCCTACACCCGCTGCAAAAGATGTGGTCGGGCACGCGCTTATTTACGAAAATTCAATTTATGTCGGATCTGTTTTCGCGAGTTGGCGCTGCAGGGACAAATTCCCGGCGTCGTAAAGTCTAGTTGGTAAGAAGCCGTGACAGGTAACAAGTGACAGGTAACAAGAAACGCTTGTTCTTGCTCGTCACTCGTCACTAGTCACCGTTACGGAGTTAAGAATGACTGATCCTATCGCCGATATGTTGACGCGAATCCGCAATGCGATTGCGGCAAAGCATTCGCGCGCTGATATTCCGGCTTCGAAGCTGAAACTTGAGATTGCCCGTATCCTAAAGGAAGAGGGTTATATCAATAACTTTGTTCTGAAAGGCGAGGGTATTAAGCGCACGATTCGCATCTTTCTTCGCTACGACGCGCGCGGCACTTCCTCGATCACGCACCTGCAAAGAGTCTCCAGGCCTGGCCGGCGTGTCTATGTCGGGTCGAGTGAAATTCCCAAGGTCCTCGGCGGATATGGAGTGAACATTGTTTCTACTTCAAAAGGCTTGATGAGTGGAAAGGCGGCGCGCCGTGAGAACGTGGGCGGAGAATTACTGGCGCAGATCTACTAACATTGCCGATTGCCGATTGCCAATTGGCGATTTTCGATTGGTCTTAAGCACCTGCTGAGCAGTTTAGAATCGGATCGCGGGTCACAGTAAATTGGCAATTGGAAATCGAAAATGGGAAATTAAACTATGTCACGCATTGGCAAGAAAGCAATCACCTTACCAAAAGGGGTCTCAGTAACGATTCACGAGCAATCGCTCGAGGTGAAGGGACCGAAAGGTAATTTGCATACTCCAATTCCTGAGGGAATTAGCTTCAAACTTGAAGGCGACGAACTGCGAGCGGAGCGCACCTCGGATGATATCGCTCCGTTGCATGGCCTGGCCCGCGCACTCGCAAACAACGCCGTTGTGGGTGTTACCCAGGGGTTCACGAAGCAGATGGATGTAGTGGGAGTGGGGTACAAGGCGGACGTGCAGGCGAAGAGGATAGTTTTTTCCCTCGGCTATTCGCATCCGATTGAGTTTCCTTTGCCCGAAGGCGTTCAAGCCAAGGCCGAGCGTCTTGCGACCAAGGGAAGCATTCAGCAGTATCAGACGACGCTGACGTTAACGAGTATCGACAAACAGAAGCTCGGGCAGGTTGCTGCCGAGATGCACAAACTTCGCAAGCCGGACGCCTATAAAGGCAAGGGCATTCGCTACGCTGATGTACCGATTAAACTGAAGCCCGGGAAAACTGGGAAGTAGCAAACAGTAAACAGCAAACAGCAAACAGCAAACGGTCGAGACTGAACGCTGAACCTATTTTTACTATTTACGTTTTACGATTTACTAGCGCAATGGCAAACACGAGTAGAGCAATAGTTCGCGAAGCAATTCATAGGCGAATTCGTCGCAAGGTAAAGGGCAGCGGTGAAAGGCCACGGCTCGCCGTCTATCGCAGCTTGAATCATATTTACGCGCAGGTAGTGGACGACAGTCTTGGTCAGACGCTGGTCTCGGCAGCTACCACAGAGAAGGATCTGCGGGGATCCACCGGCGGCAATCTTGAGGCTGCCCGCCGAATAGGCAAAGCGATCGCTGAACGTGCGCTTGAGAAAGGGATCAGCAGCGTGGTCTTCGACCGAGGTGGCTATCTTTATCACGGTCGAATCAAGGCGCTCACTGAAGCAGCACGCGAAGCAGGCCTCAACAAAGATGAATTAGCACTCAAGGCCGAAGAGGCGCCTGAAAAAGTGGAAGAGAAAGTGGAACAGAAACCACCCAAGAAGAGAAAAGAAAAGCAAAGCAATGAGACAACCTAAGCAACGCATACCGGCCCAGGGCTTGGATTTAAAAGATCAAGTGATATCCATCAATCGCGTCACCAAAGTTGTGAAAGGCGGCAAAAACTTGTCGTTCGCAGCCTTAGTGGTGGTCGGCGATGAAGGTGGTCACGTAGGCTTTGGCACAGGGAAGGCGCGCGAGGTTCCATTGGCGATTAAGAAGGCCATCGAAGCCGCCAAGAAGAGTTTGATTCGTGTACCCTTGATTAACAACACGGTGCCCCACCAGTTGATCGGAAAATTTGGCGCCGGCCGAGTCCTGGTGAAACCAGCTTCGGAAGGTACCGGCGTAATAGCAGGTGGCGCGGTGCGCGCAGTGATGCATGCGGTCGGTGTACATGATGTTCGCACGAAAGTTCTGGGCTCGACCAATCCGCACAACGTCGTACGCGCAACTTTCGACGCGCTGCTTCGAATGAAGGATCCAATGGAGCTGGCAAGGCTGCGCGGTAAGCAGGTTGAGGAAATCTAGGGCGGGTAAATCGTAAATGGTAAATCTTCAATAGAAATCGACACGCTGTCTACTCAAGATTTTCCATTTACCAGTCACTATTTACTATTTACCAGATGAGGGGTTATGGCGGAGAAGAAAACCAAGAAAAGTGAGCAGGCGCAAAAAGGCAAGATTCGTATTCAATACTACCGAAGCTTTATAG
>JALYXE010000521.1 GCA_030947265.1 Acidobacteriota bacterium | reverse complement strand
ATATAAAGTAGTGACCGTGATAACAGAACGCGATGTGACGTTGACCACCGAAGATGGCGAAACGCTGACAATTCCCAATGATGTGGTGTTTGTCCTAATCGGTAGTGATGCTGACCTTACTCTGCTGAAAAAGTTGGGAGTAGAAACTGAGCCAGGCAAGTTAACCGAAGTTCCGGTCTATGATCCTGAAACTTTTGAGACCAACGTGCGTGGAATCTATGTCGCGGGTCATTTCACGCACGCCCGACACATTAAAGAAGCGATCGCCGTGCCCCGCCGCCTCGTGCCGCTGATCGCGCAAGGCTTGCGGACAAGCTTGGCTCCACGATAACGAGAGTGCATTCCTTCGAAGGGGTTCATCTGAATGAGTAAGCTCATCATTAAACTTCCTTTCTGGCTAGGGATCTGCCTGGTTTCGACTCTTAACGGCTCTGCGTTTGCCCAAAAGAAGACTGCGGAAGTCACCAGGTCGCCTTCCTGTAACCAGCAAACCGCGCTGGAGGTTCTGCAGCAACAAATTGCTGCGACAAAGACATTCGACGACACTGTGCAGCGCATCGGCGTATTGATTCGTGCTGCCGACATGCTTTGGCCTTACCTAGACGAGAAGGCGCGCGCGAACTTTTCTGAGGCCTTCGATTTGGCGACCAGTGATTTCAAAGAGAAAGGCGACGAGCAGCGCCGCGAGGGAGTTGGTCTCGTGACTAACCCCCCTGACCAACGCTACGCGGTAATCAGTGCAATTGCTAAACGCGATCCCGTCTGGGCCAGGAAGTTGACAGACCAGATGCTGAGAGATCAACAGAGGGGGGCCGAAGAGAAAGTCACCAAAGACACGCTCCAGGAAAGCAGAACCGCGGAGAAACTTTTAAGTATGGCCAGCTCGCTGGCCCCTTCCGATCAAACGGCCGCGCTTGGCTTTGCCAGCAGCAGTTTGCGATATCCGGCGACGCTGTACCTGCCTTTGTTCCTCTACAGGCTGTCGGAGGTTAACCGCGCGGCGGCTGATCAGTTTTATCTGGAGGCGCTTGCCGCCTATGCCGAAGCGCCGATGGACCGCCTGCTCTACTTGTCATCCTACCCCTTTGGTAACGACCGCGAAGCGGGAGAGATGCCGGGCTACACAATTTACGATGTCCCCACAGGCTTCGCGCCAAATCCAAAGCTGCAACGCTCGCTCGTGCAGATTCTTTTGCGTCGGGTACAGCAACGCCTTCAGCACCCCCCTGAAAGCGCGTCAGGCGGCAGCGTTTCGGAGGCCGGGCAAATGTGGCTTGCCTTAACGCGTCTGGAAAAACAAGTTCAGCGTACGCTGCCAGATCTCGCTGCGCAGGTGGAACAAGCGAAGGGCAGCGTCTTTGCGCTACTGCCGCAAAATTCGCAAAGCAGCGTAAGCGAAATCGTCAGCCAGCAAAGCGAACCCATAAGGAGCTTTAACGAACAGGTAGAGGCGGCCGAGAAGAATCCAAATGTAGACAGGCGTGATCAGCAGCTTGTCTTTGCGGTTATCGGCGCTTCCGCAAACGAGGATCTTGATCTGGTGCTTAGGGTGATTGACAAGATCTCGGATTCTTCCGTGCGCCCGCAGTTGCTAAACTGGCTCTACTTCAGTCGCACGCAGAGCGCGATAAAAAACAAACAGCCCACCGAAGCGCGCAAGCTTGCGGGCAAAGTGGACGAGCTGGACCAGCGCGGCTATCTCTTTTTCCAGATCGCCGAAGAATCCCTGAAACAAAGCATGGATCAGACGCAAGCGCGAGAAATGCTCGAAGAAGTAGTCGCCAGCACGGCCAAGGCGCCGGCCACAATGGTCACTGCGCGCACGCAGCTTGGCGTGGCTTATCTCTACACCAAAATTGATTTGAACCGGGCAATCGCCGTGCTGGGAGACGCTGTGAAGAATATCAACCGTATTGAGCAGCCCGACTTTTCGCGGCAGTTCGTGGTGAGGAAGATTGAGGGAAAGACCTTCGGCAGTTACGCCTCGTTTCAAACTCCGGGATTCAGCGTGGAGAACGCGTTTCGCGAAGTAGGCAAACTGGATATCGACGGAACGCTCTATCAGGCCAGCAATTTCACCGATAGATCACTGCGTGGTTTGACGACGTTGGCGCTCATCGAGCCTTGTCTCCAACAGCCAGCGAAAGTAAAGAAAAAGCTAAAGAAGTGAGGATGAAGTCCTTCGCGAACTAAATCTCCGCGAGAAGAATCGCCACCATGACATCAACAAACCATACCAACCGTACAGTTAAGGAACATTTCGAAAATCGGGCGCCTGAAGTGAAGGCGACCTACGCAGCAATTCTTAAAGCAGCGAAAGGTCTGGGGCCCGTAAAGGAAGAGCCGAAGAAAACTTCTATCCATCTCATTCGGAAGAGCGCCTTCGCGGGCGTTGCCACGCGAAAGTCCGCACTGATTTTCACGCTTAAGTCTGAGTCAGACATAGCTAGCACACGAATCCTAAAGCGCGAACAACTTTCGGCCAACCGGTGGTATTTTGAAATCAAGCTTGAAAGGCCCGAGCAAGTCGACCGCGAGATATTGGGTTGGCTCAAGAAGGCTTATGAACTCGCGGGCTAGTTACAGTCAAGTGGGCAGCAAGGACGCAGTTCTGATCATTGGTGCGGGCGCAGCCGGCCTGGCCGTCGCGGGTGACCTCGCAGTCGCTGGAATTGAGGTCAGTGTAATCGAGGCCCGCGAGCGCGTCGGCGGGCGAATTCACACCTCCCGACGACATTCCTCCATCATCGCTGTTGAATTGGGCGCCGAGTTTGTCCATGGGAAGCACCCTCAGCTTTGGAAAATCATTGAGGCTGTCGAAGCTCCCGTGTGTGATGTTACCGACCGGCATTGGTATTTCGAAAACGGTGTTCTCAGCAAGTCTCATGATTTCTGGAATAAGTTAACCGCGCTGATGGACTTAATGAATCCGAAGGATCCGGATCGCTCCTTTCGGGAGTTTCTTGATTCGTTGCCGGACGATGAAGGAACGCGAAGAGCCAAAGCCGTGGCTACCAGATACGTGCAGGGATTCCATGCTGCAAATGTAGATGGAGTTGGCGTGCATGGTTTGATCAAGGCAAACG
>JALYXE010000482.1 GCA_030947265.1 Acidobacteriota bacterium | reverse complement strand
CTTCAATTGGCCAGGCTGCAAAAAGATCAGGACGGGGTTGAGCCCATGGATTTGGTAAAGCCAAATTTTTCCGGAGCACATGAGGAGCTGCTGGATGATGCTGTCTCGATCGAAGATATCGACGAAGTTTTAGAAAAGCTGGCAACTGCGGGTATCACTGGAGCCGAGACAGACGAACCTGTCATCGGCGAGGCTGCTTCTTCAGCCGCGCAAGCTGAAGACGATGACGCCGCTCCGGAAGAAATGGAACTAGACCTATCTGCGGGCGAGCTCGACAAGACTTCTGATCCGGTTCGAGTCTATATGCGCGAAATGGGTGTCGTACCGCTTCTCAAGCGGGAGCAGGAGGTTTCTATCGCTAAAAGGATCGAATGGGGGCAGAAGCGTGCGCAAAAAGGAATCACGCGCTCTCCGATGGCGGTTGCCGAGTTGTTGAAGGTGGGGGCTGAGCTTGAAGCCGGCACGATCGGTATCCGCGACGTCGTCAATTTTTCCGATCAGATGGAAACCGAGGAGCACGAGGATAAAACTGAGGAATATCTTCAATGGACGATTGAAGGTATTCAAAACATTCGGCGGCTTTACAAGCGCGGACTTAAAGAGCTGGCCCAGATGAACGTCGAGCTGAAGCTGAAACGCGGCAAAGGCTCGAGAAAACTAATCCGGTTACGGCGCAAAGTCGCCCGGACGCGACTTGAGATCGTACAGGAAATAGGACAACTCCATCTGAAAGAAGCTGTCAGGCAGCGTCTGATCAATGCCATCGCCACACTCCATAGAGAGACGCGCACGCTGGAACGTGAGATTGAAAGCTACAACTCGAAGCTCGGCAAAAAACGCCTAAAGGCCGAGGACGCAAAAGAGTTTAAGCGACATATCTCCGCTGCCAAACGTCGCCTGAAAGAGATTCAGGCTGAACATCACGTCTCGCCTCTGGAGATCAAACGCTCGCATCAGATGATTGTGACTGGTGAGGCTCAGGCCGCCCAGGCGAAACATGAGCTGACTGAAGCCAACTTGCGGCTGGTGGTCTCCATCGCGAAGAAGTATCAAAACCGCGGCCTTCAGTTTCTCGACCTTATACAAGAGGGCAACCTGGGACTTATGAAAGGGGTGGACAAGTTTGAGTGGCGGCGCGGCTATAAGTTTTCAACTTATGCCACCTGGTGGATTCGGCAGGCGATCACGCGCGCGATTGCAGACCAGGCGCGGACAATCCGCATTCCAGTTCACATGATTGAAGTGATCAATAAGTTAAGAAACACTTCGCGCGAGCTGGTAAGGGAACTGGGACGTGAACCAACGACTGAGGAGATAGCGAAAAAAATGGGCATGTCCGTTGAAAAGGTGAGCAAGGCGCGAAAGCTTGTCCAGCAACCAGTTTCGCTGGAGACTCCAATCGGCGAAAGTGGAGATTCACAACTTGGAGATTTGATTGAGGACAAATCAAGCACGAGTCCTGCCGAAAGAGTCATCACTTCAAACCTGCGTGAAATCACTGGCGATGTACTGCAAACCTTGAGCCCGCGCGAAGAGCGAGTGATACGCATGCGGTTTGGGCTGGACAGAGAAGGACATGAGCGCACCCTCGAAGAAGTGGGTCAGGACTTTAATGTAACCCGCGAACGTATACGTCAAATTGAAGCCAAGGCTCTTCGAAAGCTTCGACATCCTTCGCGGGCGCGCGTGCTCAAGAGCTTTATAGAAGGTCAACGCCAATAAATTTTGTGACTACCGCGAGCGGGATCCCCAAGTGCGGTGAGCCTCGAGTGCTGGCCGCCTCGGCTGGATTGGTGGTGGGAACTATGAACAACTTTGAAGGGCAGACTTCAAGTCTGCCGGATGACTTAGACGGGCAAGAACGCCTCCAGTGAACAATCAAGGAACAGGAGAAGCGAAAATGAGTGAGAAAGTTATGTACGTAACTGACAGTTCTTTCGAGAAGGAAGTGCTGCAATCAAACAAACCGGTCCTGGTAGATTTTTGGGCTGAGTGGTGTGCTCCGTGCCGCATGCTTGCGCCTACGATTGACGCGATCGCCGAACAGTTTGGTGGAAACGCCGGTGTGGTCAAAGTGAATGTCGATGAGAATACTTCCACAGCGCAACGCTATGGAATAAAAGGGATTCCAACTTTGATTCTTTTCAGCGCGGGCAAAGAAGTGGAACGCGTCGTAGGCGCAACCAGCAAGGAGTCGATCTCGCGTATGATTGAGAAGCACGTCAGTGTTGCGAGCGCCTAAGGAATCTATGCTTTCGGGCCTCACAGGCGCCGACGTTCTCGTAGGATTCCTGCAGCCGGCCATAGGGCGGAATAAAACCACTAAACGCTTAGGTTGCTAATCGTGTCGAAGGGGGACCTTGATGGTCCCCCTTCACACTTTCACGCCGCACACAGATCCGCCTCAACAAGTCACATGCGAGGACTGATTTTGTTGGAATGGCGAACAAAAAGCGCCCTCCGACAATTTCATTGAGTGGCTGGCATCTTTATTGCTAGGATGTTTGTGTTCCCGCTGCGCAAACCGCGCGCAGCAGCGAAACCCCGATAATTGCCCGACCTCCTCACGAGCGTCGGTTCAAATCCACCTAAATTCTTTGTTAATAAGGGAAACTCTTCAATGCGTCACCTTGCGACCGTCCTTCTCGTTACAGTCTCACTTCTGGGGCTTGCCATTCCTACGCAACCCTCAAGCTTCCGGGTCAATGGAGCGGGCCAAAGCGTTCAAGAGATCAATAGACAACTCCGTCATTACGATCTTGTCTCAATGGACGCCGCCAGGGTGGCCGATCAGGTACGCCGGACGGGTGGGCTTTCACTCTTCACCTCGGAAGGCCCGCTTGAGCTTTCGTTGTCACCAATTGATATTCGCGCTGTTACCTATCGCGGCGAAGAAGTGACCGACGACGGAACAGTTCGCAGGCTTGAGGGTCTCACTGCGTTGACCTACAAGGGAACGGTGCGCGGCATGAAAGACTCTCAGGCGCGTTTCACGATTGACGGTAACGTCGTCGAAGGACTAATCATTACGTCCACGCAGAAATACTTTGTTGAGCCCGCTTTGAGATATTCCTCGTCCGCCGGATCTACGGACTACGTCGTTTATAAAGAGTCTGATGTGATTGAGAATTTAATCGAAGCATGCCCCTTCCCTCTGTCGGCAGAAGTCCGTTCTGAGATGGGACGCATCAGTTCCTCTGTGCCTGGTATCCCACAACAGTTTGCCGGCGTTACCAATAGTGTGGTTACGCCGCTGCGAGAAGTTGAAATCGCCACGGAGGCTGATACCCAATTCGTTCAGGCTTTGGGAAGCGCGCCAGCTGCCAACAACGAAATTCTTAGCATCTTAAACATGGTCGATGGGGTTTATCAAAGCGAGATCGGGATGACGTTCAAGGTCGTTTTTCAGCGAGCCTGGACCGCCCAAGATCCTTATAATCCTACGACCGATGCGACAGTCTTACTCCCGGACCTTCGCGCCAAGTACGACGGTACGTTCGCTCCGGGAAGCCCGCCGGCCCGCGATGTTGTGCACATGTGGACCGGCCGAGCTATGAATGCGGCGGGCTATGCCTTTGGCGGTGGAACCAATCATGGGGTAAACACCCAAGCCGATGGAGTTGTCTGCCGCGACGCTCAATTTTCAGGCGGGTCAGCCGCGTACGGGGTGTCGGAGAGGTTCACTAATGCGGTCGCGAAGGTCGTTATTCCTGCTCACGAAATCGGCCACAATTTTGGCGCGAGCCACCCCGATCAGGAAAGTTCTAACCCTCCCGGATGCGGCACGGCCATTATGAACTCGGATGTCACTTTCTCAACCTTAACTTTTTGCCAGTTTTCACGCGATCAAATCACCAACTATATTAATGGCAGTGGCAATGGAATTGATCCCAACAACAGTTGCCTTGCAGTGGCAACAGCCCCGCTCGGGACGGTGCAGTGGGCGGCGCCGGGTTTTAACGTTAACGAGACCGCAACCACTCTCAATGTGCAGGTTACACGCACCGGGAATACGACTGCGGCCGCAAGCGTTACCTACCAGACGATTGACGATCCCGCTCAGGTGCGCTGCGACGTGTTTAATGGCACGGCCTATGCACGCTGCGACTACGCGACCACGGTGGGCATCCTTAACTTCGCTGCGGGTGAAACTTCCAAGACGTTTTCCATTCCTATTATTGATGACTCCTATGCTGAAGGTAACGAGACGTTTAGCATAGCTCTAAGTAATCCAACAGGTGCCACCCTCGGCTCGCCTGTTACAGCCGTTGTGACAATCATCGATAACGATGCTGTAAATGGGCCCAACCCGATCTCTACGACACCGTTCTTCGTGCGCATGCACTATCTCGATTTCCTCTCGCGCGAACCTGAGGCAGGTGAGCCGTGGTCGAATGTGCTGAACAACTGCTCGAACGTGAACAACAATCCTGCGTGCGACCGCCTGACGGTCTCGGCAGCGTTCTTCGGGTCCCCGGAGTTTAAGCTTAAAGGATACTTCATCTACCGCTTTTACAAGCTGGCCTTCGACCGGCTGCCGGCTTACAGCGAAATCACGCCGGACATGAGCAGCGTGACGGGCCAGTCACCGGCCGAGGTCTTTCAGAAGAAGGGGGCCTTCACCAATGCGTTTGTGCTGAGGACGGAGTTCACCAACACCTACGGCTTGATGAGTAACGCGCAATACGTGGCAGCGTTGATGAATCGCTACAGCCTGACACAGATCCTCACGCCTGATCCGGCTGCGCCTGACGGGACGACTAAGGTGACGCTGACGACGGCAGACTTGACGAACCAGCTGAGTGTGGGGACGTTGACGCGGGCGCAGGTGTTGCGCGCGATAGCGGACTCGGATCAAGTGTCCTCAGCTGAGTTC
>JALYXE010000470.1 GCA_030947265.1 Acidobacteriota bacterium | reverse complement strand
GACGAACTCTGGCCGATTTGGGTGAAGCTATCGATGATGAACGGAATCCAAGTTGGACCGTTGATCAGGAGCATGTAAAACCCGCCGATCCACATAATTTTCCTGATGAAAGCCGAAGTCCAGGATTGCAAGTCCGCTTTCTCCAAGACCATAACCGCCGCGCTCCACGCGAACTCGATTACCGCTAACGCTCCGAACAGGTTTCTCGCGTAGGTGAATACGCTTGCGATCCAACTCCCCCGGGCGGCCTGAAATGCGCTGAGGATCTGACTCGGATTGTTCGAGACGAACGGCGGAGCTTGCGCGGCGCAAAACGATGCCGTGCAAAAGAAAGCGAGGAGTACGCTGACAACGCGCGCGTATCTCGCCGAGACAGTAGTGACGGTGGTACTCATATCACCTCCTTCTTTGCCCGTCTCCCTAATGCCAACCTGGAAGAAAGGTCAAACCGTCGCCTACTGCCCCGCCGAACTGGAAAAATTGTTGCGCCGCCGCTTCACCGTTTGCTTGGTGCTGAATCATGGCGGCTTGATATGCCTGTTTGCTTTGAAGGTCCGCGAGCATCAGTTCGCGCAATTTCATAAGCTGCTGAACTTCCTGCTCCGAAATTTGCCCAAGGACCTGAAGTGCTTCCATCTCTCCACCAGAACGTTGCGCCATTGAGCGAAGCGAAGTCAGGACTGATTGCTCGCTTTGCAGTTGCTGACCTTGCAGTCCCGCGGCGCGAAGCGTGCCGAGCGTTGTATCAAGCGAAGTTTGTGACCACGTCTGGTAGTTGGAGTAGTAGTTTGCGGGGCGGAATCCGGTGAAGCCCTTGAAGCGGCTGGCAAACTGGGAATTCAGATTTGCCATCGAATAAGCCAAGGCGTACCCGCCTTGCACGACCGAGTTCAAAGCGTTGATATCCGATTGAATCTGACCAAAGATTTGGTTCGGGATCGTAACCAAATTCCTGATGGAATTCTGCAGCATTTGAATTTGCTTGGTTAGCTGTGAAGCCGCAGTCAAATTTGCGTTGAGCAGCTGGCCGTAGTTGAGGTATTGGGTGATCTCGGTTGCGAACGCACCGGCCTGAGCCGTCTGCGGAGTTTCGCCAAGTTCCTCCACTAGCAAGATCGCTGAAATGAGGACAATAATTTTACGCACGTTAGACTTCCTCCTTAACTCTTGAAGACTGATTCGATAGATACTCTGCCCACTCCCGAAGACCGCGGAAGCGCAGCCATTCAGCCTGCCAGTCATCCCCGCATTCGGAGCGAACCTGATCTGCAAGCTGCCGCTCCTCGCGCCCGTTGACGCCCACAAATGACAAAGCAACGTCGCCGACACCCATATCCACTAATCTCCGCCCCAACGGGGAAACGACGTAGTAATGCTGCTTTGGAATGCTAGTTTGAAGAATGTCGAGTTCGCGTTCGTTCAAACCAACGCGCTCATAGAATGATCTGGAATGCGGGCTTTTCGATTCCGCATTGGGCAGCAGAATCTTGGTAGGGCAGGCTTCAAGGATGACGTCGGAAATTTCCGAATTTAGAATGTCGCTCAGTTGCTGAGTCGCCATAACGACAACGCCGTTCAACTTCCGCATCGTCTTCAGCCATTCGCGAAGGCGTTCGCGAAAGAGATCGTGCTTGATGTAGCTCCATGCTTCATCCAGCAGGACCAACGTGGGCGAGCCATCTAGGCGTTTTTCGATTTGACGGAACAAGTAGAGAAGAACCGGCAAGACCGCTTTCTGGTCGAGTTGCAACAGATGCTCGGTCTCAAAGGCGAGGAACTTGCCGCAACCCAGACCGTCCACTTCGGCATCCAGGAGTTGTCCGAGTGGCCCGCCGAGGGTGTAATGCTGAAGTGCGGCTTGCACTGCTTCGTCCTGAACATTGGTTCGCAATTCCGTAAGCGACCTTGTTGGCGAGAGACGCAAGCTATCCACACCTTCCGCGATGCGGTTGCGTTGCGCGGGACCAATAGGTAAACCGTTCAGATTGCAAAGTGCTTCAATCCAGCCGACCGCCCAGATG
>JALYXE010000436.1 GCA_030947265.1 Acidobacteriota bacterium | reverse complement strand
ACCCAATACTGCCCCGCTGCCGGAAAAGTCACATTCACGAAGAAGCTAATGTTATCAGCGAAACCACCGGGCGTGATTTCGAAGCTGGTTGGCTGAGAGACAACTATAGGGTGTTGACGGTCAGGCGTGAGAATTCTAACTTCAGACAAATGTGTGCCCTCGCCACGCCAATGATTGACTACCGCAAACTTGATCAGCGAAACAGGCAACTGCTGCACCATGATATTTTGAAAAACTCCCATCAACGAAAGCTTATTGCCCGCCTCGAGGCGAACGTCGTCGCAGAAGAGTGTGTATAGCAACTCGAGTTTTTCATCTTTTTTTTGTGCGGCTATCATAAGATCTCCAATTCAGTAGGACAGACATTCTTGTCTGTCATCATTTCCTGGCTCCCGATTCAAATTAGATTAAAGCATAAACCAGACACGCAGGAATGCCTGTCCTACTTCAACATCTTCCTAAATCCTTCTTCATCGATTACGGTAACACCAAGTGCGGTGGCTTTATCCAGCTTGGATCCCGCTTCTTCCCCCGCAACTACATAGTCGGTCTTCTTGCTCACTGAGGACGTAACGCGACCGCCGCGCCCTTCGATCGCCGCTCGTGCTTCATCGCGCGTGAAAGCTGCGAGCGTGCCCGTCAATACAAACTGTTTGCCCGCAAACTTTTCATCCGCGGGTCCGCTGGTTTTCTCCATTTTCGTGCGAACACCTGCCACTTCCAGGCGTTTGCACAACTCGATATTGCCTTTATCGTCGAACCAATCGCGTACGCTCTGCGCCACCGTGAGGCCAATCTCAGGAACGTCGTCGAGCTCCTGGACCGTTGCCTTGCCCAGCGCTTCAAGCGATCCAAACTGTCTGGCGAGCGTGGTTGCCGTACGGTCGCCAACGTGTCGCAATCCCAGCGCATAGATGAGGTTTGAAAGATCGCGTTCTTTACTCGCCTTGATCTGTGCCAGCAGATTGGAAGCAGATTTTGTCGCCATTCGCTCAAGACTCGCTATATCCTCCAGAGTCAAACTATAAAGATGGCCGGCATCACGGACCTTACCGCTTTCGACAAACTGATGAACAAGGGATTCGCCTAGCCCTTCGATGCGCATCGCGCGCCGCGAAGCAAAGTGTAAGAGGCGGCCCTCGAGTTGAGCCGGGCAATCGGCAGCTACACAGCGGGAGACTACCTCGCCTTCAGGTCGGGAGATTTCGCCACCGCACACGGGACACTTCCTGGGCATGCGAAAAACCTTCTCTTCTCCCGTGCGCTTCGACTCGATGACCTTCAGAACTTTGGGAATGACATCGCCGCCCTTTTCAATCAGCACCCAATCGCCAATGCGAATTCCCAAACGCTTGACCTCATCTGGGTTGTGCAAAGTAGCTCGCGAGACTGTGGTCCCGGCCAGCAGCACCGGCTCCAGAATTGCAACAGGTGTTAATGCCCCTGTCCTGCCGACTTGAATACTGATGTCATTTACCTTCGTTGTGGCCTGTCGCGCTGCATACTTGTAAGCGATGGCCCATCGCGGTGCTTTGTTTGTGCTGCCAAACTCATCCTGCAGCGCCGTCGAGTTTACCTTCACGACCAGCCCATCAATTTCATAATCCAGATGATCACGCTGAGCTTCCATCTTGTCGGCAAACTCAATCACTTCTTCAATAGAGCTACAAAGGACGCGCTCGCGATTTACTCGCATTCCGGCGCGCTCGAGCCAATCCAGGGCCTCCCAGTGCGTTGCAAAAGGCTTTCGCTCTCCGGCAATCAAATCATAAGCAAACATGTCCAGTTTGCGACTGGCGACAATTTTCGAATCCAGTTGCCTGATAGTTCCGGAGGCCGCATTACGCGGGTTCGCGAAGCGTGGCTCATCCTGCTCCTCTCGTTCAGCGTTAATCCGCTCGAATGCCTTTCGTGGTATGAATACCTCGCCTCGTACTTCCATTTCCGCGCCGACAGATTTTCCTTTTGTGCGCAATTTCAGAGGGATACTACGGATAGTTCGCGCATTCTGAGTCACATCTTCACCGATACGTCCATCCCCACGCGTGACGCCGCGGACCAGTACTTCATTCTGGTAGTGAAGCGCGATGGAGAGGCCGTCTATCTTCATCTCCGCGACGTACTCGAGGGACCGCCCATCAGCCAGCCGCCTGCAGCGCTGGTCAAACGAGCGCAACTCGTCGATGTTGTAGCTGTTATCGAGCGAAAGCATGGGGCGCCGATGGACTACCCGGGAAAAACCTTCGGCCGGTCGTCCACCAACGCGTTGCGTGGGACTGTCAGGCGTGATTTGATCCGGGTGTTGTTGCTCAAGTTTCTGGAGGCTTGTGAGCAAAACGTCGTATTCCGCGTCTGAGATCTCAGGATTATCAAGTATGTAATAGAGC
The DNA here is from genome assembly GCA_030947265.1 of Acidobacteriota bacterium. Taxonomy (GTDB): domain Bacteria; phylum Acidobacteriota; class Blastocatellia; order Pyrinomonadales; family Pyrinomonadaceae; genus PSRF01. Next base: position 913 of record JALYXE010000436.1, on the reverse strand, counting down.
TCCTCATGACGCCGAATCTCTTCCCTTAATTTTTCAATTTCTTTCCCGACTGATAGGGCTCTGGCCAACCTTTACGCCTCCCGATTATTTCGTGCCCGGCGTCAACTACGCGAAACAGTAATTCGCTTCTCACCGGCTCCGCTAACCTTTGTGATTCCGCTTGTCTTCGTTTTAGCTTCTGCGAGTTTATCGATGACCCGCCCAATAAACTTAATACTCTGAAGGAAATCGTCCACACGAATATTCTCATCTGGTCCATGCGGATTAGAACCGGCATAGCTGATGCCAAAAGACGCCACCGGCGTGGGCGGCGAAGATGCTCCACAAACCGCCCCTACTGGCCCGCTCGAAGGATCCATGGGATAAACCATAGGTGGCATGCCATAGACTTCCGCTGCCGAGGAAATCACTGCCCGAGCGACGGTGGAAGCTGCGGACGACTTAGCGAGCGGGGCGCTGCCGAGTTCGATAATCTCAATATCTTTAAAGCCCCGCACGTCGAGGTGTTCTCGCAATAACTCAAGGACAAGGCCGGGAGTGAGATCAGGTACCAGGCGGAAATCAAGACGGGCCAGCGCCATGCTTGGGAGCACGGTTTTTATTCCTGCTTCGGTATGACCAGTTTGAATGCCACAGATCGTACAAGTTGGTCCGAATATGTGTTCCTTCACCAGCGTCGGGCCTTTCATAGAACGCACCCAGCCAGGTATGCAAAATTCGCGCTTCAACCCTGCTTCGTCAAGCTCGATTGTTTTAAGCGCTTCCGCATCCTCGTCACTGATTGGAGCAATTCTGGACGAGAAGCCATCGATAGTGATCACACCCTTTGGCGACGTGATGGTGGCCAATGCCTGCACCAAACGCCATGCCGGGTTGGGCACTATCGCGCCCCATTTTGAATGAAGATCCGAAC
>JALYXE010000351.1 GCA_030947265.1 Acidobacteriota bacterium | reverse complement strand
AAGCTTAGGTTATGCGGTTACGCAACGACTACCAAAATATTATTCTAATGGCGGCGACGGCTTGTTGATGCTCAAATCGCTTGATTAATTTCCCCTGAGATCTGCTCTAGCTCTTCCGCAGTTCTGTCAAAACCTGCTTAGCAACAGCCTTCAACGTGTCAAAAACACCGGCTCCGGTGGAAGCAACGGCCTCAACTACAGGCTCTTCCTTGCGCAGCAATTCCGCGGTGAGATCAGCTACAGGGACAATGTTTGGAAGGTCGCGCTTGTTCAGTTGAAGAACATAGGGCAGTTTCATCAAATCGTAGCCTTGGGAGCGAAGATTCTCTTCAAGATTGTATAGCGATTCCACATTGGCATCCATTCGCTCTTCTTGCGAATCGGCGACGAATACAACTCCGTCCACACCCTTTAAGATAAGTTTGCGCGAGGCGTCATAAAACACCTGGCCTGGAACTGTGTAGAGATGAAACCGCGTCTTAAAGCCCCGTACTGTTCCCAATTCGAGCGGCATAAAATCGAAGAAAAGGGTCCTGTCCGTTTCCGTCGCCAAACTAATAAGTTTTCCACGGGCCTGGGGCGCCGTAGCCTCAAAAATGTGCTGAAGGTTTGTAGTCTTTCCGCACAGCCCCGGACCGTAGTACACGATTTTGCAGTTAATTTCTCTGGAAGCGTAGTTGATGAAGGTCATAAGACTTATCTTGCTGTCATTTATTTGAAAAGACTATCGATGTCCTCGTCGGTAATTTCCGCAAACGGTGAATCCTTATCGTTGAATTCAGCGTGAGTGATCTCGTCAATCATCGCCAACAATTGCTGGGAGACTTGTTTACTTCTGAGCTTCACGAGACCAAGACTGGAACGCTCGTCGAAAACGACAATTAAGAGAAGTCGCCCGATGACGCTGATGTGGATGCTTTCCCTTTCCCCTTCATGGGAGAGCGTCGGAAACTCTTTCTCACCGATTAGTTGAGCCATCCCGCCCGTGGCCGCAACGTTACCGGCCGCCAGCGAGGCCAAGCTCGTTGTGTCAAGATTTCCGATTTCACCGTGGGCAGCGATCTCCTGACCGTCCTTGTCCACCAGAAACACTACCCGAGCGGCCGAGTCCATGCGCAGTCGGGCCAGCACCGCTTTGAGTTGGTGATACTGACGCTCACGGAGCAATATAGGCGTGTCTGCCATTAATACAGCTTTCTTCTGAAGTTAAGGAGGAAAGGAAAACTGGCGGGGTTGCTGAGAAACGGCGGCTTTCTGATATCAAGCCGCTGAAGGTAAAGCATTTGCTTTCGGTTCTCAATTGGCCCAGTGGCGCGTGCCAGAAGACCGCAAGGCACTGTAACACAGCCAACAATGTGCTTCAAGTGTTTTCCTTTGTTTCACAAGAGCACGCTGGCAACAAAAGACGACTCGTCTAAGTCCTACAACTCCCCTTTTTGCGTTGATTTAGAGGAGTGGCCTATGTTACTCTCCCACCGCAACTTCGCAGCGCCTGAGTCCACAACAGTCCTTTCATTTTTTGTTCGCAATGAGTGCAGTCACAAAAGGTCTGAGACGTTCGACGTCACGCGCAAACCTTCGCCAATCTTCTACCAGGTCCGCCGGTAAGAGAGGCGCAGCAAGCCCCAGGACTGCACGTCCAAAAGCAAAAAGAGCAGTCGCGCAAAAGTCGATCGCGCGAAAAACTGCAAAACCGAAGATCAGGTTGAAGAGCAAGACGGCCAAAAAGATTGCGCCCAAGAATAAAACTACTGCCTTGAAACAGCCTGCGCTGAAGAAAACCGCTCCTCGAAAAGCCATTCTCCAAAAGTCCACCTTAGTTCCGCACCGAAAATCTGCCGAGCCGCGAGTCAAAAAGACTCAGAAGTTTGCGGCAGCACGGGCGCAACGACCCGCCCCAGCCATTCAGTCGCCGCCGAGACAGCCCACGGTAGATGAGTCTGCAGCACTAAAGGCTTTCGAACGTGCCCACAAAGAATTCACGCGCGGTCGCTTCGGCGAGGCGCGTAATCAATTTCGCGCGCTTCTGGATAAATACGCTCAGGTCTCGGAAGTAGCCGCGCGCGCCCGCACTTACCTGGCAGTGGCCGATGCGCGTCTTCGCACCGACAGTATGCTGCCGCGCGATGCCGACTCACTTTATGATCGCGGTGTAATCGAACTTAACCGCGGTGAATATGTCGCTGCACAAGAGATGTTTGAACGAGCACTCAAGCGCGAACCAGAGGCAGCGCATATTCACTATGGACTTGCTGCAACGCGCGCACGTCTAGGCTCCCTGGATCTTGCGCTGCAGTCGCTTCAGCGTGCTCTGGATCTGCAGCCCACTCTTCGAGTTCGGGCTCAGCACGATCAAGATTTGACCTCACTTCGAAACGATCCTGATTTTGACAGGTTGATCTTTCAACCCCGCCTCTAATGTTTCACGAAGAGAAGCCCGCCTAACGCTTCTTTCAGCATGAGTACGTAGTTTAAAAGCCCTTCCCTTTTAGGTATGATTCTGCCGAAGGCGCCCGATGGGGCTGGAAACCTGGAGAGCTAGAGTTGCCATATTTGTCCGAAGCGAATCGCGGTCTTAACCTTGTCGCATTGGGGGGAGGCACGGGCCTCTCAACGCTCCTTGCCGGCCTGAAGTGCCTGGTTAGTGACCGTCAATCCGACGACGTCGCAATCGCGAATCTGTCGGCGATCGTCACGGTCTCCGACGACGGCGGAAGTTCCGGGCGTCTCAGAGAGGAGCTGCAAATGCTGCCCCCGGGTGACATTCGCAACTGCATGATCGCGCTTTCTGAGGATTCGAATTTACTCTCACGCTTGTTTCGTTATCGGTTCCGTGGGAAAGGCGAACTCGGCGGGCACAGCTTCGGCAACCTCTTCCTGGCCGCACTCACCGAAGTGACCGGAGATTTCACCGAAGCGGTAAGACTTTCATCGGAAGTTTTAGCCAGCAAAGGCCACATTTACCCGGCAACTATCAGCGATGTGCGATTAGTCGCGGAACTGGCAGACGGCCGTATTGTTCGTGGCGAAACTCAGATTTCGGCATCTCGCACGCCTATTCGCCGCCTTCGATTGGAGCCTGAACAGTGTTTGCCGCTTCCCGAAGCGTTAAAAGCGATTCGAGCGGCAGATCTCATTACTGTCGGGCCCGGCTCCCTCTTCACAAGCATCCTGCCAAACCTTCTGGTGGCGCGCGTCTCAGGCGCAATCGGTGAAAGTCCCGCGACCAGGATATTTATTTGCAACTTAATGACTCAGCCTGGCGAGACCGATAATTACTCAGCCCGGCAACATCTGGAGACCATTAAGAACTATGCTCCCGAAATTCATTTTGATTTCGTAATCGTGAATGACAGGCGCATTACCAAAGAACAGTCTGAGCGGTATGCGCTGGAAGGTGCCCACCAAATTGGGATAGATGATGATGCCATCGACAGCGTGCTCGACCTAACAACCCGCGTCATTCGAGCCAATCTCCTCGAGGACGGTGAAAAAGTGCGTCATGATTCCGCGCTTCTGGCTCGCGTAGTGCTCGCGTGCAAGCATCAAGCTTACGCGCAACCTGCTATACCCGCTTAACTCATGGAGGAAGACCCGCTCTTGCAGTCCGGCTCATCGGTTCAATCGCTCGACGTACTCATTCTTGCAGCCGGACTCGGAACAAGAATGAAGTCCGCAAGAGCGAAGGTGCTTCATGAACTGGGCGGTTTGCCCTTAATTACCTACGTTTGTCGCGCGGCCAAGTCGCTTGGACCAGGAAAAATTTATGTGGTTGTCGGTCATCAATCCGCTGATGTTGAGAAAGCGGTCGAAATTGAGGTTGGGGATCTTGCGGAGTTCGTTGCGCAGAAGGAGCAGCGCGGAACGGGCGATGCTGTTATGGCCGCGCGGACGCAACTCGAAAACACAGATTCTGTTGTGCTCACCCTTTCGGGTGACGTGCCTTTGATTCGCGCCGAGACTCTCAAGGCGTTCATCGACAAGCACAAGTCCAGTCGCGCCGCGTGTTCCATCCTAAGCGTGCGGCTTGAGAATCCGACGGGCTACGGACGAATTGTGCGCGATGAAGAAGATCAATTCGTTCGAATAGTTGAGCAGAAGGACAGCTCAGCTGTTGAACAACAGATAAAAGAGATTAATTCGGGAGTTTATTGCTTCGCCGGCCCAAAATTGTTTGCCGCCCTCGCCCGCGTCAAGCCGGCCAATAAACAAGGCGAGTATTATCTGACTGACGTTCCACAAATCCTTTTGTCAGACGGCGAAAAAGTTAACGTTTATCTTCACAGCGATGCTCGTGAAGTGTCCGGCATTAACACCCGAGCCGAGCTGGCGGAATTTGAAAACCTGCTGCGCCGCAACACTATCCGTAAGCTTATGGTAGAGGCCGGGGTGACTTTTCTCGATCCATCACATACCTACGTTAGCGCCGAGGCGCAGCTTGGCCGCGATTGCGTCATCTACCCGAACGTGTCAATAGAGGGCAAGACGGTGATCGGCGAAAATTGTGAGATTCGGTCAGGTACGCGCATTACAAACTCCCGCCTGGGAAATAATGTGTTTATCAAAGATCACTGCGTGATCATCGATTCAGAAGTTGAGGCAAACTGTGCGGTAGGGCCGTTTGCTCATTTACGCATGAATGCCTTACTTGAAGAAACTTCAATAGTCGGTAACTTCGTTGAAGTTAAGAAATCGCGGCTTGGCCGAGGCTCAAAGTCAATGCATCTAACCTACCTCGGTGACGCAACGATCGGAGAGAATACGAATATCGGCGCGGGCACCGTTACTTGTAACTACGATGGCAAAGACAAGCATCAAACAATCATTGAAGACGACGTGAGGATTGGTTCAGACACAATGCTCATAGCCCCTGTAAGAGTGGGAAAAGGCGCCGTGACTGCTGCCGGCTCGGTAGTCACGGAGGATGTTGCGCCTCATTCGCTGGTAGCTGGTGTTCCGGCCGTCGTCAAGAAACGCTTACTTGAAAGGACTGATGAAAAGAAGGGGTGAGCATTCTCAACTTCATCCTTCATCCCTCATCCTTCATCCTTTAATTTTATGTGTGGAATTGTTGGCTACGTTGGAAACAAGCAGGTTGTGCCGTTAATCATTGACGGTCTGCGCAAGCTGGAATATCGCGGCTACGATTCCGCCGGCATTGCTGTGGTCAATGAAAGCCACGATCTCGAAATTCGACGCGCCGAAGGAAAACTACGCAACCTCGAGGAAGTTATTCGTCTCAGTCCCCTGGACGGAACTTATGGGATTGGCCACACGCGCTGGGCGACTCATGGCAGGCCGACCGAAGAGAACGCGCATCCGCACCGCGATTGCACCGGGCGCGTGGTAGTTGTTCACAACGGCATAATTGAAAACTATTTGCAGCTGAAGGAGCAGTTGCGCAAAACCGACCACGAGTTTGTCACTGAAACTGACACAGAGATCATCGCCCATCTGATCGAAGAGTATCTAAAAGGCGAGCACAAATTCGAAAGGGCCGTGCGGCGCGCCATGCAGGATCTTAAAGGTATCTTCGCACTATCCATTATCAATGCCGACGAGCCGGACATGATCATTGCCGTGAGGCAGGGACCGCCAGTGGTCATCGGCCTCGGCGATCGCGAGTTTTTTGTGGCCTCCGATATTCCGCCGATTCTTCAACATACACGTGACGTCTTTTTTCTCGGTGACGGTGAGATGGCCATTATTAATAAAGACGCCGTACGGGTGACGGACTTCGAAGCCAATTCAGTGCAGCCTGCGATCCAACGTATCACCTGGGATCCGATCATGGCAGAGAAGGGCGGCTTCAAGCACTTCATGCTCAAAGAGATTTACGAGCAGCCACGCTCAGTGCGCGATACCATGCAGGGCCGCATTTCGTTGGACACGGGTCGTGTTTTCCTTGATGAGATGAAAAATATCACGGAGGCCGATTTCAAGCGATTTACTTCCCTCAAGATCGCCGCCTGCGGCACTTCGTGGCACGCCGGCCTGGCAGGCAAGTATATGATCGAGCAACTTGCTCGCATTCAAGTGGATGTTGACTACGCGTCGGAATTTCGTTACCGCGATCCGGTAATGGACGAAAACACTCTGTTGTTGGTCATCTCACAATCAGGCGAGACCGCGGACACAATCGCCGCACTGAGAGAAGCCAAAGAGCTTGGCGCGAAGGCGTTGGCGATTTGTAATGTTCAGGGATCGATGATCATGCGCGAAGCGGACGGCGCGATCCTTACTCACGCCGGCCCGGAGATTGGAGTTGCTTCCACCAAAGCCTTTACCTGCCAGATGGTTGCGCTCTATTTGCTTGGTCTATATCTCGGCGAGCTCCGGGGAACCCTCTCGGAGCAGGAAGCAAAACACCACGCTCAGCAATTGGCCGAGTTACCTGTAAAACTCGAACATCTGTTGAACGAGTCTGACGACATTGAGGAACTGTCGAAAGAGTTCTTTCGGGTTACCGATTTTCTCTACCTCGGTAGAGGTATTAACTTTCCTGTAGCGTTGGAAGGTGCTTTGAAACTGAAAGAGATTTCCTACATTCACGCGGAAGGTTATCCAGCTGGAGAGATGAAGCATGGCCCAAACGCGCTGATCGATGAACGGTTACCTGTGATGTTTATCAATACGCGTGAAGAAGGCAACCGCTCGTCTGAGCTACGATATGAAAAGACTCATTCAAATATTGTTGAGGTCAAAGCGCGAGAAGGCATCGTAATTTCGGTCCTGACTGAAGGCGACACGATGTCGTCCGTGGTTTCAGACTACGTTATTAGCATTCCGCCCGTAAGCGATCTGCTTTCACCGATCCTCTCAGTTATTCCACTGCAGCTTCTGGCTTATCACATTGCGGTTCGCCGCGGTTGTGATGTGGACCAGCCCCGTAACCTGGCAAAATCAGTGACAGTTGAGTAATTGCTTTCGAGTAGGCACGCTCCTGTGTCTTCGAAAAGTATAAGTAGCCTGTCTCGAAGCCCGATCCAAACTTACTCAAATACCATTGACAGGCGGTAGGGGGAAATTCTAGGATTCACCCCTACTATCACCGCCCGGTATTCATAGCCCTCCTGCTAACGAATACTAACGGCTGAACACTCAACTGTCCGTTTGGCTTCACGCCACAGATAGGAGCGCCTCATGTTCCCGTCCGACCAATTCATCAAAGCATCATTTTTAACTGGGAGAATATGATGAAAGACTATCACATCAATATCCTCTACAGTGAAGAGCATCCGGGCTACATTGCGGACATTCCAGATCTCCCGGGATGTTCCGCAATTGGGAACACACCTGCTGAAGCACTTCAGGGTTTGGAAAAAGTAAGAAGCGAGTGGCTTGAGGCGGCCGGCGCTGAAGGGAGGCCAATTCCGGAACCGCATTATCGGCCCGAGATGTACCTTACGAATGACGTGGTCGTTACCAAGAACCTTGTCCCGGAAGCGCCTCGCGCTGAAGAGCAGCCTTCTTATGAAGACGTCTTGAAATACATTGCCAAGAGAATCTCTGCGCACGAATGCATTCTGTTTCTCGGCTCTGCTATTCATGTTCCTCCTCCGTCTGGCCTCACCCAATATAACTACCCGGCGGAGAAGGCTCCTCCGATTGGCGTTATGTTGTCTAAGGTCCTGGCGGAGAAGGGTGCGTATGCGGCCCAGGACTACTGGAATCTGCAGCGAGTCGCACAGCATTTTGAATCGAAAAACGGTCGCTTCAGACTGGTCGAAGAGATAACGGAGGCGGTGCATATGGGGCGGGAACCGTCTCCGATGCTCCGGATGCTGGCCGACCTCGAATTTCCTATCATTATTACTACTAATTACGATCAGCTTTATGAACAAGCCCTGGAGCAAAAGGCTATCGAGGAAAGAACCGCCCAACACCAGTATGAGCTCAGTATCTACAGCCCCAACAACATGAATCAGGTCAGAGTCGAAACTGTCGATTGTCCACAACACCCCGACCCAAAACGGCCATTCATTCTGAAAATTCATGGCGATCTCAGCAAGCCCGAATCGATTGTCATTACTGACGAGGATTACATTCAGTTCGTATTACGCATGAGCGATACGAAGCCATTCCATCCATTTGGCAACAATGTGTTGGCCTACCTGATGAAATGGCCCACCTTATTCATCGGTTACAGTCTAATGGACTACAACTTGCGACTGCTTTTCAAGACGTTGCGATGGAAATTGGACGCCGCTAACATTCCACCAACTTATTCGGTGGATAAAAAACCGGACCAACTGATTCGCGATGTTTGGGAAAACCAACGACGTTACGTGTCATTCAT
>JALYXE010000339.1 GCA_030947265.1 Acidobacteriota bacterium | reverse complement strand
GGCAAAGGCCGCGTGGCTGCTCGATTCTGGTTAAACTCAGCATTCACTGGAAAGGTAATTAGACGTGTCTGAAAAGATGGCTGCCGCTGATCAAGCGGTAAAATTCTCAAGAAAATGTTCTGCGTGCGGACTTAGGAACTTTGTCGACGCGAAAGTGTGCCGGCGTTGCGAGTCTGACATTTCGCGCAGCTCGGCCTGGACGAAAAAGATTCATCTGGCACCAGATGTCATCAGCGAGAAGGTGCGCCAGTCAAAGACTGGCCGCGTTCTCATCTTTGCTTTAGCGCTTGCCATTCTATCCGTGCTTCTAATGTCTTATGTGAGGCAAGTTCCGCAAGGGACAGAACCACTGACTGGCGGAGCGGACATCGCGCAGTCGGCAAAGCCGTCCGACCAGTCGGTCCCGGATCCGGCGGTCACGGATATCGCAAGTGAAGAGCCAGCCAAAGAGGTGCTGGCCGGGCTTAAACACTTTCAAGACACTCCCAAGATCAGCATGACCTATGAAGAATATGATCAGATGCTGACCAGCCTAAAGGCTGACTTGAATAACACTCTGCCGGCGTTTGTGCGTCAGTACCCAAGTGACGATCGCTTTCGAAAGGAAGTTGCGGCCGCGCTTCGCGATTACACCGCGGCCGGAAACTGGTGGAAAACGACCATTAGGAATAACAAAGTCCTTAATGATGCTGACAGAACTGCCAGGCTTCAAGTCGAATGGGCCTCAGCGCAAACACATCTCGATAGTGCCGAGAAACAGTTGACCCGCTAGCCCGGATAATTCATGAAGAAAGCCCAACCGTAATTCGCTGCCTGATTTGATTTTTCCAGAACTGTTTGACAAGCCAGTTCACTATCAATTCGATGAGCCGCACAGCAGTTCCGACGGCGGCGCGTTACTGCTGCAGGCGGCGGATCAGAAACTGCAACTCACCTCCGCGCTCGCTGCTAGTCTGGTTGATGGTCGCCAGGCAGCCAAGGTCAAGCACGGCCTCACCGATCTATTGCGCCAGCGCATCTATGGCTAGTCCAGCGGTTATGCGGATGCTAACGATGCCGCACGCCTGGCCCACGATCCGATTTTCAAGTTGCTGTTGGACCGCTCACCCATTGCTGGTTCCGAGCTTTCTTCACAGCCTACTTTGAGCCGCTTTGAAAACTCCATTGGCCCGCGCGAGAACTATCGCTTAGGTCTGGCGCTGGCCCGGTCAGTGATCGCGCGCCAGCAAAAGCGTTTGCGCGGCAAGGTGCGGCACGTAACCATCGATCTCGATCCCACCGATGACCCGACGCATGGCCAGCAGCAGTTCACTTTCTTCAATGCGCATTACGATACTCATTGCTATCTGCCGCTACTCGGCTTCCTCAGTTTCAACGACGAGCCCGAACAATATTTGGTGACGGCGCTCTTGCGGCCCGGCAACGCCAGCGAGAAGCACGGCGTGGTGGTTGGTCTGCTGCAGCGTCTAGTCGGGTTAGTGCGCACTGCCTTTCCCCGAGCGACTATCAAGCTGCGGCTCGACGGCGGCTTTACTGGTCCGCTCATGCTCGCCTATCTCGACAGTGTGCCGCGCCTCCAATACATCTGCGGAATGCCCAAAAACGCGGTCCTGGAACGAGCTGCCGAGCCCTTGTTGGCTGCGGCCCGGAAGCTGGCCCAACTGACTAACCAGAGCGTCCAGGTCTTCGGCGAGTGTCGTTATCAAGCCCGCTCCTGGGAGCACCAGCGCCGTGTGATTATCAAAGCCGAGATCGTTTTCAACCAGCACGGCGAGCCCAAAGACAATCCTCGCTTTGTCGTCACCAATCAACGCCAGTCGCCAAAGTTCATCTACAAAAAAGCCTACTGCTCACGTGCGGAGATCGAAAACCGGATCAAAGAACTGCATCATGGTCTGGAACTCGACCGCACCAGTTGCCCCCGCTTCTGGGCCAACCAGTTTCGCGTGCTGCTCACCGCTGCCGCCTACGCCCTCATGCAGGAGATCAGACGGCAAGCCCGACGCACCACGCTGGCCCGCGCTCAAGTCACTACCCTGCGCGAGCGCCTCTTCAAACTCTCCGCCCGCATTGAAGAATCGGTGCGCCGCATCGTGGTCCATCTGCCCCAGTCTTTCCCTTACGCCCACCTGTGGGCCAGTATCGCCCGCCAACTCGGTGCCACACCCGGCTGATCACCACCACTCAATCCGCTCACAGGCTTTGACCGCGCCGCGCCGCCAACCCTGGGCTCACCCGTCTTACAAATCACCACCACTCATCTCAAACCTAACCCAAAATCAAACTGATCGCCCCGCACCTCCCAACTGAGCCCCAACTCTCACCACCTACCCACATGCCAACCAACAAATCCCGGGCTCTTGCTCTCTTATTACCTCTTCATGAATAATCCGGGCTAGGGGACATTTCTATTCAGTTTTCCACAGGTCAGTTT
>JALYXE010000324.1 GCA_030947265.1 Acidobacteriota bacterium | reverse complement strand
AACGACAGGTGCGCTTCAGTTTGTTTAATGCAATAATATCGGCGCTTTCCCCCAACAACTTGTTAGCCACTCTGAGAGGTCTTATGAAGCGCTTTGTAATCTCGATTTCTATCCTTGTGCTCGCGTTCGTATCCTTCTCGTCAGTAGCCGCAGCGCAGGAAAATCGCCGCCTTACTATTGAAGAATTGTTGAAGGTACGTCGCGTGGGGGACCCACAGGTTTCACCGGACGGCAAGCGTGTAGCCTTCACAATCGGCGACGTCAACTTCGACGTCAACAAAATTATTACCCAAATCTACGTTACGCCGCTCGATAGCAGCAGCATGAAACAACTTACCAACGGAGATAAATCTTCGACGTCGCCGCGCTGGTCTCCCGATGGAAAGAAAATCGCCTACACAACCGGTGGGCAAGTCTGGGTGATGGACAGCGAGGGCGACAAAAAGGTCCAGGTCACAAAGATTTTCACGAACGCGGCAGCACCAGTATGGTCACGCGACGGTAATTGGATCGCCTTCACCTCTGAGGTCCACCCGGATTGCAGTGATGACAATTGCAACAAGAACAAGGACGAACAAGCAGAAAAAAGCAAAGTTAAGGCTCATGTCGTTGATCGACTACTTTTCCGCCACTGGGATGAATGGCGCGACGTCAAGCGCACCCATGTATTCGTCGTGTCAAGCAAGGGCGGCGCGGCAAAAGATCTGACGCCGGGAGATTACGATTCTCCGCCTTATGCCGCGGCTACCGGCGTCGACTATGCATTTTCGCCCGACTCGACCGAGCTGGCCTACGTTCGCAATCCCGACAGGGTCGAAGCGATCTCTACTAACAGCGACATCTACGTTGTGCCCTTGACGGGCGGCGCCGGCAGAAGCATTACCGCTAAGAATCGGGGCTATGACGCTGGTCCAGTCTATTCGCTCGATGGCAAATACATCTTTTATCGATCGCAGGCAACTGCCGGCTTCGAGGCTGACCGGTGGCGCTTGATGGCGTATAACCGCGCGAGCGGCACGAGCACAGAGATCGCCAGCAACTTTGATCTCCAGGTTGAAGAGCTGGCGCTCTCGCCCGACGGAAACGAGGTTTACTTCACCGCCGGCGAACGCGGCTACAGTCCGATCTTTAGAGTTCCGCTCGCCGGCGGAGTTCCTACCAGGATCGTGCCGAATGTCTTTGCCACCAGCTTGCAAATAACACCGGACGGCAAGTCGCTGGTTTTCGCTAATAGTTCATTGGAAATGCCGGCGGAGATATATCGCGTGCACATCGACGGCGCAGGTCTGAAGGCTTTAACGAGCGCGAACACGGATTTAATTGCTGCCTTTAATTTAAGAAAAGCTGAGGAAGTGGAATGGACCGGCGCCCTGGGCAGGAAAATTCATGGGTATATCGTCAAACCTGCAAACTTCGACGCCACCAGGAAATATCCGCTCGTCGTCTTAGTTCACGGCGGACCGCAAAGCGCCTGGAATGACAACTGGGGCTATCGCTGGAACCCGCAAGTTTTCGCCAACAACGGCTACATCGTTTTTGCTCCGAACCCTCGGGGATCGACCGGTTACGGCCAGCAGTTTGTAAACGAGATCAGCGCCGATTGGGGTGGCAAAGCCTATACAGATATCATGAACGGCGTCGCCGACGTTCTTCGTCGCAATTCGTTCATTGATAGGAATCACGTCGGAGCCGCGGGCGCCAGCTATGGTGGTTACATGATCAATTGGATCGAGGGACACAACAACGATCCCCGCTTCCGCTTCAAAGTGCTCGTGTCACATGATGGCGTTTACAACCTCTCGAGCATGTACGGTGCAACTGAAGAGCTTTGGTTCACTGACTGGGAATTCAAGGGAACGCCCTGGACCAATCCCATGATGTACGCCCGTTGGTCGCCGAGCAACTTCGTCAAAAACTTCAAGACTCCAATTCTCATCATTCACAATGAACTTGATTATCGCGTGCCTTTTGGCGAGGGACTGCAACTGTTCACGGCTGCGCAGCGCATGGGCGTTGAATCCAAACTGCTGGTATTCCCAGATGAAGGCCACTGGGTTCTCAAACCGCAAAACTCGCAGCTGTGGTATCACACGGTGCTGGATTGGTTGGATAAGCATTTGAAGTGACCTGGAATGGGCTGCTTGAGGGAGGCTGGAAGTTCAGAGTCCAGCCTTTAGGCTGCTGCTTCGCGACGCAAGCAAGCTAAAGCTTGTACTCTAAACTTCAGGCTTTCTTGTGGGACGTGAGGACTAGAATGCCGGGTTGGGCGAAAGTCAATTATCGTCGCGGTGCTGGTGGTGTTGCTCGTAGGTGGAGTTATTGCTGGCGGAATTTTTTGGTGGTCACATAACAAGGACACGCTGATCGCCAGAGGCAAGGCGGTGGTAACCGAAGGCACACCCTTCTTTTCCGCCCCATGTTTGGCTTCTCCCTCTCTGCGCCGGGTAATCTCTCGGTTCAAGACATCTCTAATGATTTCAGCTCTATCCTCCCTCGTAAGAGTGATGTCACCCTCATTAGCGCTAATATTGAGCGACGATGAGGGCATCACAAATCCGACAATGATGAGCAAAACGAATCGTCTGTTCGGTGTGTGTCGCTTCTGCATCTCAGTTGGTCTCCCGCCGACTCACGTGCCCGATTTGTACTGATTGAGATTCGCTTGATCGAGAGCTTTTCTTAATGCCTGGTTCAATCCGTCTTGACCGCAGCCGCCCGAACCGGAAGATTCGGGCTCTTACATTTTGCTGGCTCTCCTCCTCAAGCAGTCGTACTTGGCAGTCTCGGACGCGCCCAGAGCAGTATCGGGATTTGCGCCGGCCTTTCTGTAGGCCTGGTACACGTCAAATGCAAGCTGCTTACACTTGTCATCCCTGTCCGGGTCAGGAAAGTAGATTGCCGGGTCATTAGGCGGGTCCGGAGTAGGAATCCCACATCTTTTATTCGCACGTCTCTTGTTGCAATCGTCGTTGGCAGCCCTGCGCGCGCCCTGAGCAGTGTTCTCATTTGCGCCTGCCTTTAGGTAGGCCACGTACACCTCATAGTCAAGCTGCTTGCATTTGCTGTCCGCATCCGGATCGCGGGGACTCAGGGGATCTGGGTCGGTATCGTTGGGTAGGCCGTCGCAGTCGGCGTCCTTCGACGGATCGCAAGGCTGTTTACTTTGGACAGCTTTCTGAAATTCCTCGCAGCAAACTTCATCGCCGTCTTTAGGATCCGGCCAGAAAGCCCCACCACAACCTGGATCCTTGTTGACAACTGATTCACGGACCATCATGGTACCACAGATGAGAATTACCTCCTTGCAGCGTCGTTGTTCACGGTTAATATAGATTCCCCCGGCGGCTTGGTAGTGGTATGGCTTCACCTTGAACTTACAATTTTTTCCGGGATTGAACCACGGCGGTTCATTACAACCCTGTGGCTTCTGTGTCCGCGCTATGCTCCCCAAGGCAACAATCAAAAACGCAATAAAGACCGCGCAAAAGATTTTAGTTACACCGAGCTTCATAGGTTTACTCCTCTTCGCATCAGATTGGGCGCGCAAGATGCCAACGCCGGGGTCCTATCTCAAGGCGCGCCGAGCGGGTTACACTCCTCACTCCGACAGGCAATCCTTAAGCACATAAGTTTTGCCGCGTGGCCGCAGGATTACGCAGTCGTCGCTTTCAAAGATGCCCACGATCAGGCGGCCTTCCTTCGGCTTGGCTTTCGGCTTGTAGAAAATGCCGCCGCTCCTCAGATCATCGTCGGTGGTAAACGCCGGCACACTGTTGCCCACGAGTGGCCCATTGAAGATAGCTACCGTGAAGGGAGATTTGCTTTTTCTCGTTTTGATGAAAGCGACAGCGAAGTCCTCTTTCCCGTCGCCATTAAAGTCTCCAACCGCATAATAGGGATGATAGTTTCGGCCCTGCTCTTTGCGCGTGGCCGCCAACCCCTCTTTATTTGTGTTGTCAGCGTCGGTGGCCAGGCGTAACTCAGATCTGAGCTTGAGCCACTGCTCCACTATTGCTCTGTGCTCCGGGCGCAAATACGAGGCTGCGGCTCTCTGTCCAAAAACCACGAGCGGATTCGTGATAATCACGATAAACAGCACGGCGATTAAAGTACTTCGGAGACATTTTTGGCGCGTCATTTAAGCTCCCTTCAGAAGAGCCAAGAGGTATTTAGTTCGTGAAAAGGCTTACAGTTCGCAACGCCTGACTATCTTTTGTAGAAATTTGCCTAATTTCAAATTAGACTTTGCCTCTTTTGCCCTATCGGCTTCATGCCTGTGCGCTCCTTAGCACTTTTTACATGCACGTCTCACTCTCCTGCTCGGCACTCTGTAGGAAGTAGACTCTGTCTGCGGGTCGTATCAATCCGGCGCGGTCTTTTCCTTTACTTTCTCGGCCCCTTTCTCGGTGGCACCGGCGGCCTTGTTGACGCCTTTCTTTCTACCCTTGGCAACGGCCTTGCGAAGGGTTCCTCCGGAGGAGGATTTTGCGCCGGAAGGCGGCGGCCCACTGCACGGTATGCCGTTGGCAGGCTCGCATGTGACACGCGTTAGAGTGTTCTTTTTCTCACTATCGCCACTCGGGTCGCGAACCCAGTTATGAGGGCACTTTTTGTCTTTGGATTCATTGTCGTCACTCTTTCCGATTTTAGGGACAAGCTTTCTGCGGTCATCTCTGTAGTACTCGGATTTATAGGTTATAGTGATCGTCTTTTCTCGAGCGATTCCCTGAATTTGAGCGCCGAAATTCCCAAAACCGCAATCGTATAGAACCCTGGTTCGGGTGCACAGGTAAACTGTTCCGTCCAGAGAAGCTGTTCCGTCTTGAGAGAAACCTCGAAGCTGGCCCTCAAAATACGTTGTCCTAGTGGGGGCACCAAATGGACACTCGCCCCCCGAAACTAACGTTCCGATGATACTGCTACCTGATTGTGTGACCTTCACCACTTCGCCCTTATCTGTGTTCCACAAACCATTAAGGTCGAGCTTCTTCCTTTGCTGTGCCTGAATAGCAGATGAAACGATGGCAACGATAAACATGAGGAGCAACTTAAAGATCCAAAGCTTTTTCATATTCCAGTCCTTGGGCGTCCAGGCATTCTTTCAAATGTATCTGTTACGGCGAGGGCAGTATCGTCTTCATTTAGCCGCTACTTCTTTAAGACGATCTCAACGCGGCGGTTCTTCTGCCGTCCCTCAGGATCGTCGGAGCCATCCGGCTTGGTGTTGGAAGCCACCGGCTTCTTGGCACCAAAGCCCTGCGTGGCGAATTGCACTTTTCCCAAACCCTCTTTGTCCGTAAACCACGCTTTCACTGAGGCCGCGCGTCGCTCGGAGAGTTTTTGGTTGTACGCATCGTTCCCCTTCGAGTCAGTATGACCTTCTATTCGCACCGTGCCTTTGGCCTTCTGCCGAATAATATCCGCCGCCTGGTGCAGTGTTTGCTGCGCCGCAGGCCTCAAGTCGGCCTTATCAAAATCGAAGAGCACGTCGGCAGCCAGGTCTATGCGAATCTCTTCGCCCGTCTCTTTTACTTGCAGGTCCTGAACTTTGCCGCCCAGATCGTCGACGCGAAAAACAAGGTCGAGAATTTTATTTTTAGAGGGATCCGGCGACTGTGCCGCATCCTGGGAAAGCGCCAGCGCAGCCAGGCCCAGGAGCAGAGTAGGCACAATAAAAATACGAGCCATCGAAGCAAGCTTCCGATGTTCCATTTTAGAAAACCTCCAGCGTTTGGTGAGATCCTGGGCTAGTGACTAATAGGCACGTCATCAAGTGGGCCGAAATGGGGAATGACAATGCTGATCTTCTGCACATCTGCAGGTGGGGCGGGAAACTTGGCCCACAAGTTGCCCCGAGATGCTGGACCGATGTCTTTTACATCACGGCTGCAAACGCAATTGTTTTCTGTGTCGCGAACGACAAAGTACTTCTTTTTGTTTGCGCCATCTACGAGGTCCACGCCGCCAATGGTGCTATGGTCTTTAATATTATTTTCCTTGTCGCCAAAGTCGTAGCCGAACCCGATTGCCTTATCTGAATCATTAACCATGACAAACTTCAGAGTAACGGTGTTGTCGCTTGATCGTTTGAGCTCGGTGATCTCCACACGCGTGCCTGATTTTTCTCCGTCCGCGGTAGCAATGGCCGCGGCGGAGGG
>JALYXE010000322.1 GCA_030947265.1 Acidobacteriota bacterium | reverse complement strand
CGCCGATGCATCTGTGAAACAGATATGGCAGATGGCGATGGGCCATAAGGATGAACCGGATACACTATATTGCGGAGTTGAGCCAGCCGCGCTTTTTAAATCTACTGATGCAGGCGAAAGCTGGTCGCTGGTTAAGGGCCTCTACAACCATCCCCATCGCGCGCAATGGATGCCGGGGGGCGGCGGTCTTTGTTTGCATACAATCCTTGCTGATCCTTCAGATAAGAATCGTTTGTTTGTTGCGATTTCAACCGGCGGAGTCTATCGCACCGACGATGGAGGAGAAACCTGGCAGCCTCGCAACGTTGGCGTGCGGGCACAATTCTTGCCGCCAGAGCAGCGCTATCCCGAGTTTGGACAGTGTGTGCATAAAATAGTGAGTCATCCTTCAAATCCTCGGAAGCTGTTCTTGCAGAACCATTGGGGCCTGTACAAGAGCGAGGACGGGGCCGATACCTGGACCGATATCGCTAACGGAGTGCCTTCCGATTTCGGTTTTGCCATGGACGTAGATCCGCATGATGCCGGGGTTTATATTATCCCGCTCGAGTCAGACGAGTTTCGCTGCACGCCGGAAGGGAAATTACGCGTCTACCGCACACGCGATGAGGGCAAGTCCTGGGTCGCCACGCAAACCGGGCTGCCGCAGCAGAATGCACTGGAAACGGTGCTGCGCGATGGTCTGTCTACTGACAACCTAAAGCCGACAGGGATTTACTTCGGGACCCGAAGTGGAAAATTGTTTGGATCGAAAGATGCCGGTGACTCCTGGAACCCAATTCTCGAGAGTCTGCCGCCAGTCGTTTGCGTAAAGACCACGGTAGTACAGTGACTATCAATATCACCGGGAAAACTTTCCAGGACCGCAGAGTGGCGGAATCCTTTGTCAATAGCGTCTGGAAGTCGCAACAGGAAAGACTTATGAAACAATCCGTCGCCGCCGCTGCGCTTGTTCTTTTGTTGCTCGCATTGCCTGCAATTGCGGGAGCGCAGGAGAAACAACCCGAATTCAAACTTATCGAGTTTCAGATGACATTGCTTAAGCGAGGTCCAAAATGGACCGCGACCGGGATGACGGAAGGTTTGCGGTCAGAACATGTTGCTTATGTTCTATCACTTCTCGAATCCGGTCAGGCAGTCATCGCTGGACCGCTTGGCGACAACGGAGAAATCGCCGGCATTTACATTCTGCGGGCGAAATCGGCTGAGGAGGCGAAGGCCTGGATAGAAAAGGATCCCGCAGTTAAACTTGGCTATTTTATGCCTGAAATCCATCCCTGGTGGTCGGAAGACGTAATGAAAAAACCTGCCTCGCCGATTAAGCTGACAACTGCTTACCTTGCTCTTCTAACGCGCGGCCCAAAGTGGACACCAGAAAAAACGCCGGCAACGGAGGAGCTGCAAAAAGCGCACCGGGCAAACATCCGCCGGTTGGCGGATATGAAGAAGCTTGTGGTTGCCGGGCCCTTTGGAGATGACGGGTTTCTTAGAGGCATTTTTGTTTTCCGAACTGCTTCGCTTGAGGAGGCGCGTGCGCTGACCGCGACCGATCCGGCAGTCCAGGCAGGACGATTGGCAATCGACATCCATCCCTGGCTGGTGCCGGAAGGAGTCTTACCTTAGTTTCGCGACGCTGGAGCTCCCAGACGGCAGTGTGGTTGGATTGAATTATGATTACGTTCAACGTCACAGGTTTTCTGACTGACTTCACCGATGGCCGCCACCAGATCACCAGTGATGTTTCGGCGACTTATGTGGGCGAGGCACTTAATGAATTGTGGAAACTGCACCCCGCCTTGCGCGATCGGGTGTTGAATGAACAGGGTCAACTGCGACAGCATGTGAACGTATTTTTGGACAGCGAAAACATCCGGCGTAAAGATTGGCTGAAAACACCCGTGGCGTCGGGAAGCGAAATAACCATTCTCCCTTCGGTGAGTGGCGGCGCGAAAACGGTAAATAGTGAATAGTAAATAGTGGGTAGTGACGTAACCACAATTCACGATTTGCTATTCACGACTCCTCTCCGTTTCTTCAACATCTACTGTTTACCTTTACTATTCATTAATTATGAAAGCGACCTGGAACAATTCAGTTTTAGCGGAAAGCAACGATACGGTTGTCG
>JALYXE010000295.1 GCA_030947265.1 Acidobacteriota bacterium | reverse complement strand
ATGCAGGAAAGCTCGATCACTCCGTGACCTACCATGAACGTGACCAGAGCATTGCCAAACCCTGCCCTGTAGGTCAGCGCCAGCACAGACGCTATTGTGGCGCCGTTATAGGCCAGGTAGAACAAGGTTCCGACGCCAAACATCGCGCCAAATGCGAAGGTGTAAATTGTCACCTGAATGTTATGCGTAAAAATCGAACTTGCGCCTACCTGGTTGGCTTCGTTGAGATCTTCCCACCAGTGAGTTTTTGTTTCTATGTATAGTTCGCGAAAGGCATGAGGCACGCCGACCAGCTCCGAAAATTCGGGATCATTTTTTGTTCCCAGGAATCCGATGACGGCAAATAGCAAGAAGACAGAGAAAGAAACCATCGTGTAACGCCAGGTTCGTCGAAACGTCTGCGGAAACTCTCGGGCAAAGAAATTTCGAATGCGGGCTCCGCCCTGCGAGTCGGCCTGATAGATGCGGCCATGCGCGCGGATCACGAGACTGTTCAGATAATTGATTAGACGAGGATCGCGCGACTCAGCCCGGGCAATTGCCAGATCGGAAGCTGTACGGCGATAGATACGGCCCAGTTCGCGCACTTCCTCGCGATGCAGGCGACGCAGCGAACTGCTGTCGAGCAGCTTAAGCAGATCCTCCAGACGTTGCCAGGCTGTTTTTCGTTTATCGATGAAACGATCGATCATTGCCGATTTCCAATTGCCAATTGCCAATTTCGTTCAGCCTAATATTCAACCGGTGCTAAGCTAACAATCAAAATGCGGAACACTCAAATCGGCAATCGGCAATCGGAAATTGGCAATGCGCTGGTGGAGTGTGTACCAAACTTCAGCGAAGGTCGCAAGATTGAAACTGTCCGGCAACTGGCTCAAGCTATCCAATCTATCGACACAGCTTGTGTGCTCGATACTCACGTCGACGCGGATCATAACCGCTCAGTCATCACTTTTGTAGCTTCACCGGAAAAGATCGTTGAGGCTGCATTCAGCGCAGTCGCACTTGCGGCCGACCTAATCGACATGCGTCAGCACGCGGGGGTGCATCCGCGCCTGGGGGCTACAGATGTCCTGCCCTTCGTGCCTATTAGCGGCTGCTCGATGAAGGATTGTGTGGGCCTGGCGCATCGGGCGGGAAGGCGTATTGCGAGCGAACTTTCAATCCCGGTCTTTTTCTACGAACACGCGGCACTCAAGCCTGATCGGGTGAAGCTGGAAGATGTGAGGCGTGGCGCTCTCGAGTTGCTGCGGGAACAGATTGCGGTGGATCCAAACCGTGCGCCTGATCTCGGGCCGCTGCTCGTTCATGAAACCGCCGGTGCAATTGCAGTGGGTGCCCGTCCATTCTTGATCGCCTTTAATGTCAATCTCAACACTAGGGACGTCAGTATCGCCAGGAAAATTGCGCGCGTCGTCAGAGCGAGACACGGTGGCTTGCCATTTGTTAAAGCGCTCGGCTTCGAGTTGTCAACGCGGGGAGTGGTGCAGGTATCTATGAATCTCGTGAACTATGAAACTACCGGAATGACCGAGGCTTACAATGCCGTCCGTGATGAAGCTAAGAGACTGGGCGCAGAGATTATAAGCACTGAGATTGTTGGGTTGGTGCCTGAAAAAGCGCTCGATCGTGAAGCAGAATATTTCCAGAAGTTGGAAAACTATTCAGAAGACAGAGTTTTCGAACATCGCTTGCAGGGGTGTAATTAGATTGAGAATTAGTACCGGAGTCAGCCTAGCTGTCCGATAGAGTTCCCATGGTGCTGTTGGCTCCCGGCTCTTCTGCCGCCTGATGTGCGGAAGGTCTATGACCTTCCGGACCGGTTCTAAGACTTCCTGGGGCTATGCCCCGACCGGGGCGTAGCCCCTGAATCTTTTAACGCAATGACGGTGGGGCATAGCCGCCACCGCACATCAGACGGCGAAGCCGGTACATTCAAACTCTAAGCACTGACGTGACGTTAGTCGTGTTGCCGGCTTTTGTTCCTGCCTACTGCTTATTGCCTACTGCCTAGTGGTTATCGGATCCCAGCTTGATCATTTCGTTGCGCAAGCGCGTGTGTTTCTGCATGAGTTTCAAATAGCTGTTCTCATCGTTACCAGCTTTGGCGCGGATGATTCTCAGTAACCCTTGCTTTTCGCTTTCAGTCCACCGAGCCAGGTCCTCAACCAGTGACAACGTTACGGCGAAGTCACTTAATGCAGGCAGCTCCGCTTCGCGCCAATCTTTTATGTGAGTGCCGAGCACACGCGTCAGTTTTTCAACCGACGCGATGCGAATCCTTTCAGCATCTCCTCTAAACTTCGCCGCCATTCGCCGCTGAATTGCCAGACCAATATTTCGGACCTGGAACCGATCCCAATCGCCGGACTTCGAATTATCCATTTCGAAAATCATCGACCCATCGGCGAGCTTGCGAAGCGTCTTGGAGGACGTGCGGTAAGCAGATCGTGAGTTAATCTTATTTTCTTCACTCAAAACGAGTTTTTTGCCAGCCGAGTTAGTTGGGCGAAAACCAAGCTTGCGGTAAAACCAGAATGCCCCCGACTCAATGCCTTCCTCGTTTTCATAGCCGATCTGATAGGGATCAATCGAAAAGGCTGTTACCCCAAGCAAATGATGAAAGATGTTTAGCGTCCGCGCGTAAAGCCACGCAGTTTCACCTTCACGGAAGCTGTAATAAAGATTGAAGCCGCCTTCCATCCGCTCAAAGAGAGACAGGCCCTCAAAGTAACCGACGGGCACCCCATTCTTGAAGATCATCGCGGCATGATAGGCGCGCAAAGGCAGGCGGCGGTTAGGCGGCAATCCCATAAGGAAAATATCGACGCCGCGTCCAGGATTTGTTTTGAAAACTCTGCCCGGGTCGCCATGAGTAAATCCATAGAGCTCACGATAGCGCGCGGTCGAGGCCTCGCGGGCCATGTCTAAAATCGCTTCCCCCTGTTTTGCAGTAAGTTGCTTGAGACTGGGCGAAGGGGTTTCCAATTCGCGCTCTAAAGAAACATCTTTTCTCCGGATGAGAGCGTCGCGGTGGTAAAAGATCTTTTGCACAGGGAGTCGCATACCCGTCCGAGTCGCTCGATAAGGTGGTCTCCAGCGCACGTAAAGTTTTTGGGAGTCGTATAGCTCGGCCTGTTCCTGATATGTCCTGGGTAGCGATTCGAATCGCTCGATGAGCCAGGCCAAACCGTTGGCCGAATCGCGCTTCGATTCGCTCAGCCACGTTGGGTAAGGGACATTCGCTTCAACGAAGGCATCTTCCTCGAGTAGCGGCATAAACCTGGGCCATGTCTCAGCCAGGCGATTCTCGTCCTCAAACCAATCCCAATCGAGCGAAACCCGACCCTGCTGGCATCTTACTAACCAGCGAACGATTGGGTAGGAAAAGGTGTCTGTTACAGTTCGACCGGCAATACCCGAAACTTCCGGATGGTCGAGCGGTGAAAGATCCACTTCTTGTTCACGCAAGGCTAAGATTCTCTTGTCAAAACTATTAAGCAGCGACTCGGCCAGAGTCCTGACACGCGCGCTTTGTGGATAGGCGCGCAGGAAGAGGAGGGCCTCGTGTAGACGAATCAACGACTCCGCATCAGAAAATTTTGTTCGAGTCAGGCGCGCAAGTAATTCTTCAGTCCGTTTGCTCTCGCCTGGCCCAAAGCGACGCTTCGATTCATCCAGTTGATCAAGAAGACGATTGATGGAGTTGCGTGGCAAGGTTAGATTTGTTTAGGCCAGGGCGTTGCCCTCGCAGGCGGGCAACGCCCTCCTCTAAACAGAAGCTGTGTGCAATCAAAATGTGCAGGTCATCTCAAATGCTTCCGCATGAATGTGGCAATCTTCCAGGCGTCGATAGCTTTCCAGGGCATTTCCGCCATTGTGTAATGCCCGCATGAAAGCCAAACCACATCGAGTGGAAGATTATGACGCTTCACTTCCGCGATCGTTTCCTGTGTAAGATCGAGTGGAAACGTCAGATCATAACGGGCGGCAATGAAACGCATCGGCCGTAGTCCCATTTTTGGCAAGCGCGCGATAAAAGGCACCGGACTAATCGGTGTCCAATACTCACGAAGTTCATCCAGAGTTAAGTGATTGCCAAACCCCTGGCGGAGATGGCGGGTGGACAACCCGCGCCATGCTACATCGGCAACGTAACCAGAGACGTGATTGAAAGTACCTGCATCGATATTGGGCTCGTGGGCGAAGGCCAGAAACGCAATGCAGGATCCGACGCTCGTGCCCAGAATGCCAACACGTTCGTAGCCTTGATTCTTTAGCCAACGCACCGCAGCCCGAGTATCAAGCACTGCCTGGCGCATTGATTGAATCGTGCGACCCACGTTTGTACTGACTAGATGATCAGCGCGCTGGAGTTCGGCGGGCCGGCGCGCTTCATGATAAGGAAGCGTCAAACGCAGCGCCGACATCCCGATGAAATTAAAAATTCGGCAGGCTTCGATGTGACTCTGGGGTGGTGCGTTCCACTGCGGCAGCACAACAACGGCCGCGCGAGGTTGCCGTGCCCGTTTCACACTTACAGGAAAGTAACGAGCCCGCGCCACATTGTTTTCAGCAGAAGGGGTGCGAACTGCGCTCGTCCACGTGAGCTGATCACCCTGCAGTTGATAATCTTCAATCTCGGGCAGCGCGTAGAAATCTTCACTGCGCGCCATTGCCTGCTCAGTGTGTTGACGCAGCACATAGCGCGGGTCATCCCCATTCACATGATCGCTAATGAACTGTAGGCCCCACTCGAAGGGACGCACGATACGGTTATTGTCCCGCTCGTGATAGGCGCGCTCGCGCCGATGCATGAATGCTTTCCACAAAACTCAAATACCTCTCAAAAAACCCGGATAATCCAGAAGGGAGGAATCCTAAGATGAATAGATGCGTAACGCAAACTGTTAGTTTGCGAGTGGTGGGTAAGCTGGCCCTCTGCGAGTCGTACGCAAACTAACAGTTTGCGTTAAAAAAGAACGAGGCCGCTCGAGTTAACATCGAGCGGCCTCGTTCCATTGTTAGCGGGCACCGTTTTAACGTTGGAGCTCGTTCAAGTTTAGTTGGAGCAGGGGTCGAAGCATTGGTAAAGTATTCAACCGCTACCCCGCTCGTCATTTGAACGTTCGGGCCCCGGCAATATTTGAGTAAGCCGAGTTCCCTCCTGTATTGAACGCCCGCACGCGATAGCGATACCTCGTATTGCTAGTAAGTCCAGTGTCGGAATAACTAGAAGTGTTTATTCCTACTTGAGCAATCTGCACAAAGTTTGTGCAACCAGTGCCCTGGCAGCGCTCGATCTTGAAGCCTTGCTCGTTGTTCGAGGTGTCTGTCCACGACAAGTTGATTTGACTTGTGGAAGCCGCCGCCGCCGTCAAGTTACTCGGAGCATTTGGAGCCGGAGTCGGCGTTGGTGTGGGAGTCGGCGTTGGAGTCGGCGTTGGAGTCGGCGTTGGAGTCGCCGTTGGTGTTGGGGTAGGAGTTGGTGACCCCCCACAACCCGGAAACTTAAATGAGCCGATTCGCGTGCGCCAGTTAAAGCTACCATTGGAGGGAATGTATTCCTGGGTGTACCAGAAGGTGCAGTCGTCCACCGGGTCGATGGTCAGATCGCTGTAATCGCCCCAACGAGTGAGAGTGCCGGTTTGGCTGCCCGCGCCGGAAAAGAGCGTTGTTTCACCCTGTGTCAGCGTATTGAGCGGATCGCTAAAGAGCCGCCCGGAGTAGCGGATCTGCGGGTTGATTGATGAGCTCGAAGCGCTATAGCCGATGGCGAGATTTCCCTGCTGGTCCATCGCCGCACTACCCATCCAGCGCCAGGTCGTGTCGGGCTGGTAAGTGCTCTCCTGGAAGAGCGTCACCGGTCCGGAGGTCACGTTGCGCAACTCGAACCAGCGTACCCCGGCCACTCCAGCTGAATTCACGGTGTAGTTCCCCACCACTGATTCGTGGTCGCCGAAATTGCGATATGCCAGGCGGAACATTAAACGGTCGCCGATGCCATCCAGCCTGTTGGTCGTGCCGAGCTGAGGCACGCAGCTACGAGTGGCGGCGCACAGCAACGTAAAGCCCGCTGCGGCCTGGCTGGAAAAGAGAGTAAAGCTCGAATTTGCCGGCGTGGCGAAATCGACATGGAAATGGAAGACCCTATAGGCGCCCGTGCTCGGGAATTCCACGAACGATGCCGGGGCACCCGCTGGTGGAAGAACCGAGCCGTCGAGGTCGGCGGGCAGGTAAACGTCCTCGTTGGGTCCTCCAGTGACTCCGGTAGTGATGAAGGTGGCCGGAAGGCCGGCGAGCATCTTCGCGCGATCGAATGCAAACGGCTGCGGGCCGAGGAAGGCCGTTCCCCCCGAGTTGAACACGTTCATGCTCATGTAATAAGCATCAGGCCACACGCTCAGGTGGGGATAGTCGAAAAAGTTGGAACCAAGATGAAAGTCGTAGCGGTTGTAGCTGCCCGTTGCATCGCTCGTGGTTGACACGGCAATGCATTCATCCGTTGGCACGCTTACGCCCGCGAACTGGGTAATAACCCAGCGGTCGGCGATTTGGTCGTAAAGTACGACTGGGTCTCCACTGCCATTGTTTTGGCAAACGCCGCCGAAGCCACTCCAGAGCGTAGTGATGCCTGAAGGCCCCAACAACGACGCGCCTGTGGTCTTGTTAAAAACCTGGAAGCCTTCGTTAACCATTTGTACGTACTGGGTTGCCCCTACCTCGCCATCGGTGTCAGGTGGCGCGCAGTTGCACGCAACACCAGGAAAGAAAATGCCGTCAAAGTTGAGGAGAGGGCTCGGCATATTGAGCCCCGCGAAGGCCATTACAGAGCTAGCTGATTGAACGGCCGTATCAGGAGCGTTCTTGTGTTTGAGAGAGCTCGGCACCTTGGGGTTTTCGTTAGCCTCGCGCTCGACCTTTCGCCCCACTTTCGAAGGCTTTATGTCGCGTAGCGCTTCTGAGGTGTCGTTGCGAACCGAGGCACCCACTGTGATGCTGCTCTTTTGATCCTGGTTAGTACTGGTAGTGACCGGAGGTGTCACTAACAGACCGTTATCCGCACTGAACGCTTTGAGACGCTTGGCCTCAATAATTCGGGGAAGCACTATTGCCGTCGTGAGCAGCAAAGTTGCCGTAAGTATAATGATCGATCTTGACCGCATGTTCATTTTTATTCTCCCAGTTCACAAGAATCCAAGTAGTTAAGGCACAAACCGGTTTCGCCCACAGAGATTGAGGGAAACGAATGGCCGGATTTGACATAGAAAGACCCACCGAGCGTGAACATTCCCAGTTTAATTAAGTGGTCAAGGGTCGCCGGAAGAAAGTGAAGTCCAAAAAAACTTTCTAATAAAACCCTAAACCGAAGATACCTATTGCTAGGTAGGGCGTCGAGAAGAAGAGGCAATATAGCTTAGTGTTCATACCAAAGCAAGTGAAAATTCCCCCACTTAAAGGTTCGGCGACGGAACGTCTTAGGTTTCGCGCTGGAATAAACGCCTGATCATTTGCGGCAATAGCAGCCCCGTTCTGACGAGTGAGCCGGTTGTGAAGTGTGTGGCCAGTCCGCCAAAAAGCTTCGTAGCATGGGCGCTGTAACCAAACCACCAGAGATCAGGCAGGAACGATAAACGATTAACGTGGATATGTTGAGGGGTGACTAGCTCGAGAAGACCCATGCGCCCGTGAGTTCTGCCGTAGCCGCTTTCTTTGACGCCCCCCCACGGCGTCTGCGCGATGCCGTGAGTGTAAACAACCTCATTGACCATTACAGTTCCAGCCTCAATACGTTCCGCGAGCCGGCGTCCTCTGCCGATGTTTTTTGTCCAGACGCTGGCCGTCAAACCATAAACGCTGTCATTTGCCAGCGCGATGGCTTCGGCATCGTTTTTGAAAATCATCACCGGAAGCACGGGGCCAAAGGTTTCGTCACGCATTATTACCATATCGTGATCGACACCGGTAAGCACGGTAGGCTCGTAGAACAACCCCTCGAGATTCGCTGCGCGCTGTCCGCCGGTAAGCACTTTTGCGCCGCGCTGCTTCGCATCGTTTACATGCTCTTCAACAATCTGAAGTTGACGTTCATTAGACATTGCGCCTACATCAACAGCTTCTTCTGTTCCCGATCCCTGTTTCAGCCTCCTGGTCTCGGCAATAACTCGATCGATAAACCTGGGTGCGATTGACTCATGCACATAACAACGTTCCACTGACGCACACGCTTGTCCCGCGTTCGCAAACGCGCCCCAGACGGCGCCACGCGCGGCGTTTTCGATGTCCGCATCATCGAGAACAATCATTGGATCTTTGCCGCCCAACTCGAGTACGACGGGCGTGAGATACTTTGCCGCGGCTTCGGCGACACGCTTTCCAGTTGCGACGCTGCCAGTGAACATTATTTTATCGATCCGCGCATCAATAAGTGCCGCGCCGGTGGATCCATCCCCCGTCACGACTTCGAACAAACCCGCTGGCAAACCGGCGCGGCTAAATATCTCTCCGATTTTTAACCCAATCAAAGGAGTCAACTCACTGGGCTTTAGCACAACTGCATTGCCGGCCATCAGAGACATCACGACTTCATCGGCGGGGGTGGCCAGGGGAAAATTCCAGGGCGAAATTATTCCGATAACGCCCAGCGGTTTGAAAAGAACATAAGATGATCGGCCCATCATTCCATACTGGCCGATATCAATCTTCTGCGAACGAAGCAGACCTTCGGACGCGTGAGCAAGATAGTGCATGGCGTCGAGCGTCGGCACGATCTCCATTGAGAGCGCTTCGGCCGCTGGTTTTCCGGTCTCTCTGGAAATCAAGTGGGCAATCTCGTCGCGCTCGGCGAGCATGAGTTGGCGGGCTTTTAGAATCACGCGTCCGCGATCTTTGAACGTGAAACGGGCCCAGGCTGGCTGGGCCCGGCGTGCCTTTACCACGGCTTGTTTGACTTCATCAGGGGAAGTGAATCGCGCGCGGCCAATCTCGTCTCCTGTGGCAGGATCGTAGGAGATGATCTCGCGTGTTTGTTCGTCCTTGTGCGGTAAGGCCTGTATGCCCATTGGAGATCGATTATCTAACAAAGGTAGTAAGCCGCCTAGTGTTAGGGCGAGTGTTCTTGTGGGACTAGTTACTTGTGGGACTAGTTAAAGGTGAGGAAGGGGGCATGCCCCCGCTCTTTGAAGTAGCCCCTAAGGTAAGTAAGAGCGGGGGCAGGCCCCCTTCCTCACCTTAGAGGATTTCCCTGGACCTCAGACGTTTTCATAGTTGAAGAAGGTTTTTGCTTGCTGGTTTCCTCTGTTCTATTCCTCTCGGTTACAATGAGCCTTACCAATTGTCGACAACTTGTACGAGGAGCAGCCTTCATGATCCGACCCCAGCTTGAAGAGTTCATGCGCAGCATGGATCAAAAGTCAGTAGCCATTATTCCCGCCGCCCGCGAGGCTACACGCTCTAACGACACTCAGTATCGATTTCGCCAGGATTCGGATTTTTACTATCTCACCGGCTTCGAAGAACCGGAGGCCGTCGCAGTCATTGCGCCGGCGCGACAACACAAGTACACGCTCTTTGTTCGGCCTCGTGATCCGGAACAGGAGATCTGGGTGGGGCGACGCGCCGGCGTTGAAGGCGCGAAAAGTGAGTTTGGTGCTGACGAGTCATTTCCCGTAGCCGAATTTGATCGAAAACTTGAAGAAATTCTCGATGGCGCTGAAAAACTGTACTACCGGCTGGGTGTGAATACGGATCTCGACAACGCAATCATTCGCCAGATTGCGCAAATGCGCGCTCTCAATCGAAAACCTATTCATCCGCCACGAACGATCGTCGATCCGGCGACCATTGTTCACGAGATGCGCGTATTCAAGAGTGCAGAAGAAATCGAGTTGATGCAGAAGGCCGCCGACATTGCCGCCGAAGCCCACGTTGAAGCAATGAAGACTGTGCGGCCGGGCATGAAAGAATACGAGGTGGAAGCGCTAATAGAACAAATTTTTCGGCAACGTGGAGCGTCCGGGCCCTCCTATACCTCAATCGTGGGCGCGGGGGCAAACGCTACGGTGCTTCACTATATAAACAACGATGGCGAATTAAAGGATGGCGACTTGTTATTGATTGATGCGGGCGCCGAATATAAAGGCTATGCGTCGGATATCACGCGTACGTTTCCCATCAACGGGCGCTACTCGAAAGCGCAACGCGAAATTTACGATCTGGTGCTCGAAACGCAGGTGTCTTGTGTTGAGATGGTCCGACCCGGCGTGACCCACGACGACCTGAAGCAACATTCAATTGGGATGCTGACGGAAGGAATGGTCCGCCTCGGACTTTTAAAGGGCAAGCCCGAAGAACTTATTAAAGAAGAGAAGTACAAGCAATTCTACATGCACGGTCTCGGACATCTTCTCGGCATCGATGTGCACGACGTGGGAATTTATTACTACGACAAACAATCTCGCCCGCTTGAGCCGGGCGTGGTGATGACCGTGGAACCTGGAATTTATATCGCGCCGGATACGAAAGACATTCCGGAAAAGTACCTGGGCATCGGCGTGCGCATTGAGGATGACGTGCTCTGCACTGCAAACGGTCCACGAGTGTTAACTACGAAAGTGCCGAAGCAGCCGGAAGAGATTGAGCACTTAATGGCGAAGTAGGACAGAACAGATTTTCCATTTACCATTTCCCAATTATCACTTCAACTCCAAGGCAGTGAGTTAAATGAACCATGAGAAATGTCAAATAAAATATGGAAAATCTGCTCACTATTAATAGCAGACGTCGAAGCGGACAGGCAGGAACGCCTGTCCTTACAGGGACAACTCGGCAACAATCTCCCGCATTGCCGCTCGTCCCTTTTCAACTTCATCGGGCCTGAGGGAGATCGCGCCGACGACGGCGTGTCCACCGCCGCCATAGCGCTCACAAATTTTGGCAATGTTGTGAGTGCGCGGACTTGGTGACCAGGGATTTGAGCCAACGGAAATCTTTGTGCGCTGTGACCCACGTGTCAACGCAACTGTGTAGATGGTTTCCGGATAGAGATAATAAGGAATGAATTTGTTGAAACCTTCGTAGCCCTCATCAACCAGATCAAACTGGACTACGCCTTTTGAAAACGTAGCCTTGCGACGAATCACTTCCAGAGTCTCCAAATGCTGCTGGAGAATTGGTTTAAATCTTCGTTGCACCTCTTCGCTGGTGGCAACTTCTTCCAGCGACTTAACAGTCAAACTGCGAATAAGCTGTTCGATAAACTGATCGTCAGGGTCAGCTTCAATAACCTGCATCAGTTGCAAGGCAGGCTCTTTCAATTCAACACACTGTGCCGCGGATTCGTAAAGCGCTCCATCAATAATATGAGCCCAGTGAACAAGCGTCTTTATGGGCTTGTCGTTGAATCCGAATTGGGTATGCGCGACGTCGGCGATGAATTCTGTGCAAGACTTGCGCGTAGCATCAAGAAACTTCCTGCCGGATCTGTCGGCGCGAAAGTGCGCCTCGTCCGCCGGGGTAAGGAACGCAGACTCGTGATGATCGAACCACCAGGTTAGTCGTTCAGATGGCGCGTATTTAAAATCCACGATTGCGTTTTCGTCTCCATCAAACATCTCGAGGTCAAATAGGTTTCCCGGGCGATGCAGTAGACCGCCGTAATTCACTTCCGCTTCGGGATGAATACGTTCTTTATAAAAGCGCGTAAAGGTTGCGGCCGATGCGACGCCGTCGAAACAGTGGCCGTGGTAAAGCAAACGAAGTTTCATAGGTAAATATAGCTAAGCAGCTTCAAGAAGTTCAGAGTCAAGAAGTTCAGAGTTCAACCTTTAGGTTGTCTTCCGCCATTAACAGCAAGCCAAAGCTTGAACTCCAAACTGCCTGACTGAGTTTCTCGGACAAAAGAGCCGCAAATCTTAGCAGTGAAGTACCGTAAATAGTAAGTGGTAAATGGTGGATAGAAGCTTGAGTCGTAGCATGAAGGGCTCTGGCAAACAAAATTGCAGCATGCGGGACAAGTCCCTGCGGCTAAGTGTCGTACGACAGATCAGTAGATCCGCCACAAAAAAGGCGCACAGTTAGTGCGCCCAACTCATAAAAATAAAGCTCAAGTTATTCTTTACATGGAGTGATTGTCGCAGTTGTTGCTTTCAAACGCTCGCCGATAAACTTGTCCACGTCTGCCTCGATTAACTCACCGTTGACGACCCAGGTCTTTTCGATCAACACCTCGCCGGTCCTGGAAAGCTGCGCTGGCTCCAGGAAAATATTCCAGGGTGAACCCCACTTGCGCGTGTCACCCGCCAACTTCCGATAGCCGAAATGCAGAGTCTTCTCACGATCCTCACGAGACTCGGATTCGCTGACCACAGGGTAGGGCAAGCCCGTTGGCCCAAAGAAATTTCGCACGTCGTCTCGCGGGTCGTACTCACTAACACCAATAACCGCGAATCCCTGAGCCTTATACTTTTCATAAAGTTTAGCGGCCACTGGTGCCTCGTTGCGCCAGTTAGGACACCAGGGCGCAAAGTAGACCAACATGACAAGCTTCTTGCCTTGAACAAGCGAGCGGAGATCGACCGGTTGGTCGTCTTTGATATCCTTGAGGGCCCAGTTTTTGTAGCTGACGGTTTTTTCGACGAGTGGAGAGTACTCATGTCCGTCCTGCGCAAACGTCCGAGCCGGCACGAAAGCCAGCGCGATTAGTAGAAGTATGACCTTTATCATGACGTGATCTCCGGGCCGCCGCTGCGGCTAGTTTTCATTCTTAGCTGTTGTCGTTGCCTCCTCGAGCAAAGGTTTAACTGCTGCTTCCCAGCCGGCCCTGTCCCGCGCGCCGATAATTTTTTGTCGGATCCGGCCTTCCCGATCGATCAGATAAGTTGTCGGTAATGGCGTGCCACCAAACTTCGCTTTTGCTTCACTTCCTCCGACGAGCACCTGGTATTCGAATTTCTGTACCTCTCTCTGATAAGACTTGACGCCTTCAGCAGTATCTTCCAGGGATGCCCCGATAATTTTCAGACCCTTTGCTTCCAGGTCGTGCTGCATCGCGTTGAGAACAGGAATTTCTTCGCGACAGGGAATGCACCAGGTAGCCCAGAAGTTTAGCAGCACCACCTGGCCGCGCAATTGGCCCAAAGTGAAAGATTGGCCTGCAAGCGTTTGAAACTGAACTTCGGGCACCGGCTCAAAATTTGTTCCGGCGGCAGGTGGGGCCGAAGTTGCGGGTGCTGCTGACTTCACCTTTATCCAGCCTTCCGCGTTTGGCAACAATGCCGCCAGTTTAGAACTGGCAAATAGCATTGACTGGCCGCTCATCACTAGCAAACCGACAATGATCAGTACCACTCCTGAAACAACCTCGACCTTGTGCAGATGCTTTCGAAACTTTCCGTAGAAGGCAAGAAACTGATTAATTCCGAGGCCGGTCAAAAGAAACGGCACGGCCAGACCGGCGGAATAAAAACCCGAAAGCACTAATCCGCCGCGCCAACCGCCGCTCGCAGCAGCGAGACCGAGGATGCCGCCAAGAATGGGACCAATGCAGGGCGTCCAACCCGCGGCAAAAGCAATTCCCAGCGTAAAGGATCCCAGCGGTCCCCGAGGCTTATCATTTGAAAAAAAGCGCGTGTCTTTATAGAGCGCGGATATTTTCAGCAGGCCAATCAACTGCAAACCAAATGCGATGATAATGACGCCGCCAATGATTCTCACCCAGGGATTGCTGATGATGGAGGCACCAACAAGACCCGCAGTCGTCCCCAGCGCCAGAAAAATAACTGAAAGGCCGGCGTTGAAAGCAAGCGAATTCAAAATCACGGCGCGTCGCCCTCGCGAACCTGACCCCCCTTCCTTTAGTCGATCAACGCTGACCCCCGACATCAGCGAAATGTAACCTGGCACAAGGGGCAAAACGCACGGCGAAAGAAACGAAAGAATTCCCGCAACGAAAGCTATTCCGATTGTTATGTTGGGATCTTCCACCTTTGACTAGCGACCTCTCGCGCGTTTACTGCCTGCTTAAGTATAAGATCAATACTGTAAGTCCATTATGCGTCGGCTACGAATGAAAGAAAGAAGTCAATTCTTCCCAATCGCTGCCGTGCTCTTCATGTCTGTCGGCGTTGTATGTTCATCAACCACGGTTCGCAGCATTTTCTCCAAGGCCGCGATTTCCTGTTCGTCTGCCCCAAAAGCAATAAAACGCACATTTCCGCGACGATCAATCAAGAACGACATGGGAATGGAGAATACGCCGTAGTTAAGATCGTTGATGCCGGTATCCGATACGACGAAACCGTATGGCAGCCGATTCTGCTTCTTGAACGCGCGCAGATAGGCGAGCTCTTCTCCATGAGTGGCTCTACGCCCATCCGCGGCTCCGAAGTATTGCGTCAGGCCGAGTATGACCAGGCCTTTGTCTTTGTAACTTTCATGCCACTTTTGCAGTCTTGGTAAAGTATAGCGACATGGCGGACACCAGGGCGCCCAGAAGTCCAGCAGTACGACTCGACCGCGCAACTCCGATAACTTCACCGGCGATTGATCGATCCACTGGCTGCCGACGATTTCAGGAAGCGTACCAGCCGTCGCAGGCGCCGGCTCATTGAATATTGCTCGTAAATCAATCGAATGATCTAATCCAGCGAGCAGGATGTTGGCTAGTCTCAAAAGATTTCCTGAAGGCAGTGATACCGCCATTTTGCGTAAATCACCAATCGTAGCGACGGCGGCTTCCTTCTTATTCAAATGCACGTACGCTTCTGATAGGAAAGATGCCGCCTTGAAAAGCATATCGTCGCGCCTGAATGCATTGTACTTGTTGGTAGACGCTAGCAGCTTCGCAACTTTGAGCATCTCTCCGGCGTGCGCCGACATTCGCGGGTAGTCGTTCACCTTTTGAAGCGCTTCGGCGATCAGCGTCTCCATGCCAAACCATTCAATCAAATTCTGCGGCTGGTTTTTCGCATAATCTTCAACAGTACGCTCGGCTTCGGGGATAAGATTTTTTCGAGTCGCGTATAAGACCACCACCGCCCGCGCATTTTGAAAGAATTCGCCAGTGCCTTCAGTTTTCAAGAACCCGCGCATCGTTTCCAGAGCTGCGTCTCCATTGCCGGCGAGGTGATTGAGCATTCCGAGGTAATAAACGTCAGTACTTGCCAACAACGCTCTTGCTTGTAAAGCTGCCACATACTTTGCCGCCGTGTCCTTCTGTTCCTGTTTGGTCTTCGCTTCGAGTTTCCGATCGTAGGGAAGTCCTCGTTTGTTGAACTCACTGAATCTCTTCTCTACATAAGAGTTTGCTTCTTCAAACAAGATTCGAGCTGGACGTGACTCGGACGCCGAACTCGCGCCCTTGATTTGCTGCGGCTGAGGGTCTTGAGCCGAAGCGCTGCCAATTGTAAGCATCGTCGGCAACAACAGCAGCGGCAATAGCCGAAACTTTTGATCAAGAAACTTCATACGATAATTGAACATCTGTTCAAAACTCCGTCCATATTTAGCGGCTATCAGTTTACAGACACCAGGCCAAAGCGGTCTGGTGAGAAGCTGCTAAGCATCGGTGGGACCACTTTATCGACAATTGCCTCGGCGATTAACTCTCCAGTTATCGGTGCCAAAAGGATGCCATTACGATAATGTCCGGTTGCATACCAGACCCCTTCAATTTCAGCACAGGGACCCAGCACTGGCAAATCGTCGGCAGCGCGCGGCCGCAGTCCTGCCCAGGACGCACTGACTGGCAAACACATAACTGAGGGTGATATCTCGGCCGCTGCCGTCATGATGGAGTGAATTCCCTGGTCAGTAACCCGCTTGTCAAAGCCCACCTCTTCTGTGGTGGATCCTGCCAGAAGGCGCCCGTCGCTTCGAGGCACGATGTATCCGCGCGGACTGTAAACAACATGGCAAATAACCGGCGGACTGGCCGCAAAGCTGAGCATCTGACCGCGAACTGGTTCGATGCGAAGATCCGGCAATGCTTTGTCTGCTGCCTTTACC
The DNA here is from genome assembly GCA_030947265.1 of Acidobacteriota bacterium. GTDB lineage: Bacteria > Acidobacteriota > Blastocatellia > Pyrinomonadales > Pyrinomonadaceae > PSRF01. The sequence continues at coordinate 1,199 of JALYXE010000295.1, read as the reverse complement.
ACCGAGGCCCAGGCACCGTTGGCAATAACTACCTTCTCGGTAGCAACGGAACCCCGCGAAGTTTCAACGCCAGAAACTCGGCTACGGTCAATTCTCAACGACTCGACGGTCGTATCCGTAACCATGCGAACACCACATCTCTCATTCGAGACGGCGAGGGCCTTTACGAGCCGGCGATTTTCGACTTGCACGTCAAGGGGAAATTTCAGAGCGCTACGAATCTTTTCGGAGATCGCAGGCTCAAGACTTCTGGCCGCGTCGGCAGTTAATCTTTCGACAACAAGTCCTGCCTCACTCTGCCACTGGTAACGCTTTTCAACTTCGTTGACATCGTGTTCGGTGAAAGCCAGGTAGAGTGTTCCGGTTGTTTCGAGTTCAACGTCTATTCCGCTCTCCTCGCGCAGCGCTGCGGCGAATGCTGGATACATGTCGCGGCTCCCGCACGCAAGATAAAAAAATTCATCTGCGCAATCGGCTTCGGCCTGAGGCGCCAGCATTCCCGCCGCAGCGAAGGATGCTTCGGCTCCGAGACTGTTACGCTCGATCAAAAGCACGTCATGCAGCCCGCGCAAGCTGAGCGCACGCGCGATTACCAGGCCGATAACACCACCCCCAACGACGACAACGTCGGCTGTTGCTAGTAATTCGCCCATCTCAGTTTATTTAATCCGCTATGGTTCGATAGTTTGGTCTGTAGTCGTTTGTGGGTTGTCAGTTGTCAGTTGTAACTTTATGCTGTTAGTGAACTGTGCGAAGTCGGGTGAAACTGGACGGGAAGGAACACCTGAAGTACTAATAACTGAACATTGGCATGACCACGGACACTGACCACTAACCACTGACAATAACTCATGTCTCATCGTATCACACTGATTCCCGGCGACGGCATCGGCCCTGAAGTGGCTTCAAACGTGGTGCGTATTGTTGAAGCTTCAGGGGTAAACATTGAATGGGAAACACACTACGCAGGCGCGCAGGCGCTGGAAAAGTTTGGTGAAACCCTGCCGAAGGAGTTGCTCGATTCGATTCTGCGAAACAAAGTTGCGCTCAAAGGTCCGGTGACAACGCCGGTCGGAAAAGGTTTCGCTTCCGTCAACGTCGGCTTGCGCAAGACACTTGATCTCTACGCGAACCTGCGGCCAGTGCGTGCGCTACCCAACGTTCCCTGCCGCTATCCCGAGCTTGATCTGGTGGTCGTG